>NZ_JAQDBC010000022.1:0-44524 GCF_027681725.1 Caecibacter sp. AF58-12pH5A
GCAAATAAAAAGAGGATGTGGACAAAATGATTTCTCATTTTGTCACATCCCCTTTTTTTATATTTCTTTTGTTTTTTCTTATGAAACACGGCTCACGGTAGTAATACTTTCCAGATCTTTCTGCTTGCTTTCTATCCCTAGTGTAAGGACGACAGCAGCTACTGCCAGGAATACAAAGGCAAACATATAAAAGACGAAGCCAAAGCCAAAGCCAAAGCCACGGCCAATGACGATGCCCGTCATGAGCGGTGCTGCCATACCGCCAAAGCGGCCGAAGCCGGCAGCCCAGCCGCTGCCGAGGGCCCGGATGGAAGTGGGATACTGTTCCGGCGTATACGTATATAAAACACCCCAGGCACCGAGGTTAAAGAAGCTCATGACAGAGCCCCAGAGCATAAGCGTCGTTGCCGTGGCAGCGTGTCCAAAGAAGTAGCTGGCTACGCCACTAAAGAGGAGGAAGGCCGAGAGGGTATACTTACGCCCTAGTTTGTCGACGAGCCAGGCGGCACAATAATAACCGGGTAACTGAGCCAGCGTCATGACCAATACGTATTCAAAAGTTTTTACGACTGTAAAGCCTTGTTGGAATACCATAGATGGCAGCCACATAAAAATGCCGTAGTAGCTAAAGTTGATACCAAACCAGACGAGCCAGAGCATGACTGTCCGGGAGATAAATGGCTTCTTCCAAAGTTCGCGGAAAGAAACGACTGTCTTAGGCGGCAACTCTTCCCGGTCCGACGTAAATGGCTGTACGGGTACGTGCAGCTTTTCTTCGAGCTTGATGACTATGTTCCTTGCCTCCTGAACACGTCCTTTGGCAAGAAGATAGCGGACCGATTCTGGCATATGCAGACGAATGAGGAAGACATAAAGTGCCGGCAGGGCACCGATACCAAAGGCCATACGCCAGCCGTAGACAGGAATGAAGAAATAAGCAATGCAGGCGGCAACAATCCAGCCCAAACCCCAGAAGCTTTCCAGCAGAACGATAAAGCGGCCACGTACGCGGGACGGTGCATACTCCGATACAAGCGTCGCTGCTACTGGCAGTTCACCACCCAGACCGAAGCCGACAAGAAAGCGGAAGCATAAAAGCGACGTATAGTCCCACGATAAGGCACACATAGCCGAAGCAATGCTATACAATAAAACCGTAATGGAAAACACCTTCTTGCGTCCCAGATGATCCGCTACGGTACCGGAAATGACAGCGCCCAAGGCCATGCCGATAAGACCGATACTGCCGATCATGCCCATCTGAGCCGGGGCCAGCTCCCATTCCTTGGCTAGTACCGGCAGGATAAAAGCGATAAGGCCCGTATCCATTGAATCAAAAAGCCAGCCCAAACCTGTTACAGCAAGTAATTTGTAATGAAACGAGCCGACTGGCAACGCTTCCAATCGTTCTAATATCATGTGTAATCTCCTCCCAATCTTTTCCATTTCTTTTACAGCTGTCATGACAGCTGTCTATGTAGAGATGATACACCTAAAAAAAAATAAAAGCAATAGAAATATCTATTGCTTTTATGCATGCACCTTATTGTTTATACAGAATATGCAGCTGTTCCAAGGCTTCTTCAATGGCTTGCAAATCTTCCTCCGAGGCAGCTTCAACGACGTGAGAATGAATACCACCGCTGATCCGGCTCAGCAGTTCAGACTTGGATTCAGCCATTTTCTTGATATATTGCTCTATATCGCGACGCGAACGCAGACGCAGTGTCCCTTCCAGGTATCCATATACGTCGTGTTCGATGACGACATTTTGCACCGTGCCACCGTTATCTACGATAGCTTCCAGTTCATCCCGCACTTGATCAGGACCATGACAAACGACAAACGTCCGTTGTATGCCGCCATTACCGGAAGCGTTCAGTTGGTAGCCCCGTGGTGTAGAAATGATATCTTCGCCGTGTGCACGCAGCATAGCTACATCACCGACGATGATTTGGCGGCTCACATGACACTGGCGGGAAAGTTCTGCTCCCGTTACAGGGCCGGTCGCTTTTTCCAGTACCTCTATAATCCGTTTCCGGCGTTTTTCACTATCCATGAGCATCCTCTCCTCTAATCCATCACTGTATGTTCTGTCTGATTATGGGGGCGAAAGAGGAAAAAGGCTACGAACAACATTCCCCAAAGCAAGCCCATGACGAGACCGGGAATAAACCCCAACAATTCATTAAATAGCCAGGAATGAACTAACAGCGGCAAATAATAGACCGCCTGCTGTACGCCCGTGAGAACCAGAATTTCCACCATCAGATACAAGAGCATGCAGAGCGTACGGGGATAATAAAACATTCCGTCCGGCTGGTAATAGCAAACATGCAGTATATAGTGCCGCATCAAGATAGCACAGCCTACGCTGAGCAAGGCCCCCATCATAAACCAGAGGACAGCCAAATAGAAGAAATCGGCAAAATAGTAAATCGTCACACCATTCCACAATATATATAGACACGGTGAGATAAAAAAGTGATACATTTTCCCCTGACTGTGCGCGTGATGGCGAAGGGCAAATACAAAGAGAAAGATGATCATGCAGAGCTGAAAACCGGCCAGCATATCAAATCCCATACTCATACGGGTTCTCCTCCCTTCTCACAGTTATACAGTTATATTATTATATTTTATATTTTACCATAAAAAGTGACGTCTTATATTAGAAGAGCGTTAAATTTTTACTCAAAAAAATCCCGGCCCTAAGGCCGGGATTCCTGTGTCTGTCAAAGATTGGAAAAATCAAGAGTAGCAAAGAGATCGTTTATGGTTTCAGCACGGCGAATCTTAGTTACCGTACCGTCAGCATGCAGGAGCAATTCGGCCGAACGGAGTTTGCCATTATAGTTGAAGCCCATGGAATGACCATGTGCGCCCGTATCGTGAATGACGAGAATATCGCCATCATTGATTTCAGGCAGGCTGCGGTCTGTCGCAAATTTATCGCAGTTTTCGCAGAGCGAACCCGTTACGTCATAGACATGGTCTAAGGGAGCGTTTTCCTTGCCCATGACCGTCAGGTGATGGTACGAACCATACATCCCCGGACGCATGAGATTAGCCATGGAGGCATCGACGCCGATGTACTCTTTCCAGATGTGCTTGTGGTGGATAGCCGTCGTTACAAGGTAGCCGTAAGGGCCCGTAATCGCACGGCCACATTCGAAGGAAATACGGCATTTGTGGAGACCAGCCGGTTCCATGATAGCTTCAAAGTTCTTCTTAATGCCTGCGCTCAATACATCGTAATCGACAAAGGACTGTTCCGGACGGTACGGCAGACCAATGCCGCCGCCGAAATCGAGGAATTCGATGTTGACGCCGACCATTTTCTGTACATCTACCGCCAGTTCAAACATCATCTTGGCCGTATTGATGAGGCCGTTCGGGTCGAGTTCGTTAGAAACGACCATGGTGTGCAGGCCGAAATGCTGGACACCCTTTTCCTTGAGGATCCGGATGGCATCAAAGACTTGTTCACGCGTCATACCGTATTTGGCTTCTTCCGGTACACCAATGATGTCGTTACCGCCTTTGAGGAGCGGGCCCGGGTTGTAACGGACGCACATCCAATCCGGCAAAGGGCCGCGTTCGGTCATGTAGTCGATCATAGAAATATCATCTAAATTGATCAATGCACCTAATTCCATGGCCCGGGCAAATTCTTCATAGGGCGTATCGTTCGAGGAAAAGACGATATCGCGGCCGCGAATGCCCACTTTGTCGCAAAGTTCCAGTTCCGGCAGAGAGCTGCAGTCCGAACCGACACCTTCTGCCTTGAGCAGCTTCATAATGTAGGGATTCGGTGTGGCTTTGACGGCAAAATATTCTTTAAAATCATACGCCCAGTCGAAGGCTTTTATTAATTTACGCACATTATCAAGGATAGCCTGTTCATCATAGATATGAAACGGCGTGGGATAGTCAGCAATAATTTTGCGGATTTGTTCTTCATTAAAGGGAACGGTTTTCTTATTCATCCTGTTTTCAACTCCATCTGTATAATGTGAAATATTGTTTCTTTCTAATATTGTTTCTTCATCGTTTATATTATATAATACCCGTATACAATGTGTAAAATAGATTATTTTAATTTAAACAATTCGTTTTCTAAATCAAAATAAAAAGAAAGGAGTACTATGGACACCAACACGCTACGAACGTTTATTGCCCTGGCTCAAATAAAAAACTTTACAAAAACTGCCCAACAGCTTTTCGTCGCCCAATCGACAGTAACCAACAGGATTCACGATTTGGAGACAGAATTAGGAAAAGAATTATTTGTCCGTACACACAAGCAGGTCGATCTCACACCGGCAGGAGAAAAATTTTTGGAATATGCCCAACGCTTCATTGACCTGGAGATCTCGGCCTTTCAGGATTTACAAAGCCCTACAGCATATGCCCAAAAGATTCATATCGGTTCGACCAATACGATTTATGAGTGTCATCTGCAAAAGAATATCCGCGCCTATATGAAAGTCAATACGGCCGTTTCCCTTAACATCACCATCAGTCACACCGCCGAAATGCTGCGCAGTCTGCAGGATGGCCTGTTAGATGTAGTCTTTACGTATTCAGCCCTCTATCGCGATGGGTTTATTTGTAAACTGTACCGCACGGATACACTCGATTTGGTCTGTGCCACTGAGGATATGACCTATGCCAACGGTATCCACAAGGAAGATCTGCAGAAGATCAATTACTTGTTTTGCAATTTTGCACTCCAAGGCGTAGGCCTCTACATCCAGGATCTCTTCCCGCGCTATCATCATTTTCCCTTGGAAATCGATAACAGTACGAAACTGCCGCAATACATTGAAGAAGGGCTGGGTTATTCCTTTCTGCCCCATAGCCTGGTCGAGGAATATCTGGAACGGGGCACGTTGCGTTCGATTCCCCTCCTCGACTTTGCACCACCCAGGGTAAGCAGCTATTTTATTACTAAAGCGCCCGGCAACCTGCCGGAAGATTTGGAAGAGTTGCTTCTCGAATAATAAGATAACAAAAAAACGTCGTTTCCGGTATAGTTCCAGGAACGACGTTTTTATATTCTTACTGCGCTTTGGCAATTTCAACGAGCTTCGTGAAAGCAGCTGCGTCAGCAACAGCCAGGTCAGCCAGCATTTTACGGTCTACGATGACACCGGCTTTGTTCAGGCCGCAGATGAAACGGCTGTAGCTCAAGCCATTAGCACGGCTGGCAGCGTTGATACGGGCAATCCAAAGTTTACGGAATTCGCGTTTCTTTGCACGACGGTCACGACGAGCGTAGTACAGGGCTTTCATTACACTTTCGTTAGCCTTTTTGAAGAGGCGGGAACGAGTGCCGCGATAGCCTTTAGCCATTTTTAAGATTTTTTTATGACGAGCGTGTGCAGTAACGCCAACTTTAATTCTAGCCATTATGTATTTCCTCCAACTCTATAACATTAAAATACGCAACGTAACGATTAGATGTACGGGCACATCTTGCGAACAGCATCAACCGTTGTCTTAGCAACCAGAGCTGCTTTTCTCAGATTACGTTTACGTTTCGGGGATTTAGATTCCAGAATGTGGCTTTTGTACGGTTTCATACGTTTGATTTTTCCCGTACCAGTAGTGGAAAAGCGTTTAGCCGCAGCACGGCGGGTTTTTAATTTCGGCATAATTGAATATCCTCCTCTTACTTTGCTTTATTGACAGCGATGACCATCGTCATATTTCTGCCTTCAACTTTAGGTTCTTTTTCTACGTGGCAAACGTCCTTCAGTTCATCAGCAAAACGTATCAACAATTTTTCGCCCAGTTCCGGATGGCTCATTTCACGACCGCGGAACATAATCGTGACTTTGACTTTACTTCCTTCTTCCAGGAAACGTTCAGCAGCCTTCATCTTAACATAGAAATCATGATCTTCGATGTTAGGACGGAGCTTTACTTCTTTCAGCGTCAAGACTTTCTGTTTCTTCTTCGCTTCTTTTTCCCGTTTTTGCTGTTCGTAACGATATTTACCGTAGTTCATGATACGGCATACTGGCGGTTTGCCATTGGGCGCAACTTCTACCAGATCCATGTGACGTTCTTCAGCAATCTGACGCGCAGAGCGAAGAGACATAACACCAAGCTGTTCGTTGCTATCGCTGACCACGCGGACTTCGCGGGCTCTGATTTGATCGTTTATACGTAATTCCTTACTAATCGTCGTTCACCTCCATAAAAAAAGAACGGAATGCATACGCTATCCGTTCCTGTAGCATTACATCTTTTACCTTAGTAACATTTTAGTCGTGTAAGGTGAGAGGCGGATAGCTTCTGCTTTGTTTTCAACAGTGCTATTTTATCAAAAACTGACCCTCCTGTCAATCTAATTTTTCTTTTGTTTTTTTGATATTTTTTCTTAGCACTCTCTTGACTTATTAGCTAACAGAGTTATACTATAAGTGTAGTTAGAGAGGTTACCCTCTAACCGAAAAGGTCAAAAGAACAAATAAGTACCTGTTTCTAAGGGCACGGAATTGAAAAGAGGTTTTTACTATGAGAACTTTATTTCCTGTAAGTACAGATTTTGCATTTCCGGACAACACGTTTGATGACTTTTTCAATGGCTTATTCCAGCCGTCACCAACGACACAGTACCGCCTGCCGAAGATTGATATCGAAGATGCAGGCAAGGCATATATCCTCACAGCCGATCTGCCGGGCATGACGAAAGAAGATATTTCCCTGACCTATGCTAACGACGTCTTCACACTCCGCGCCCAGCACCAGACTGAAAAGGAAACGAAACCGGCCCAGACTGCGGCTGATCAAAAGGATGCACCTAAGGCTGAAGAAAAGCAACATGACGAACGTCACTACATCCGTCGTGAACGTTCCAACTTGGCCTACAGCCGTCAGTTTATTATTCGCAATATTAATCGCGATGGCATCGAAGCAGCCTTTGAAAACGGTGTCCTCACAGTAACTCTGCCAAAGCTTGATCCGGACGCCATCCAGGCGGGCCAGCGTATTGACATCAAATAAGGTGTTGTCAATCCTCCTTAAAAAAGCATCAGCCGCACACGCGGCCGGTGCTTTTTTGTTTCTGCCCCTATGGGAGAGGTGTCATTCCATGCGATAATACAGTATGGAATGACGGAAACAGTACATGCAGGGAGGAAGTCCCGGCAAAAAAATCCGGCCATTTCCGCAAGGGACGGGCCGGAGTTTTTACTTACGCATTTTTCACAAAGCGATAGTCTTGTTCTGCTTTGGGATATTTTTCTTTATCTATTTCGCTCATAAAATCTTTAAGCGGACGGGCATAGGTTTTCATCGTTCCCGACAGGGCTTTGTAAATGACAAACTTTTCGCCTGTCTCCGTATGTTCGGCCAGCGTAATAATCTGATATTTGCTTCCCTTAAAATGAAGCCAGATTTCATTTGCTTTTGGCAGTTCTCTCATCAGTACATCCTCCTGAAAATACCTGTAATATACTCTGCTCCCCATTAGACAAGGCAATTCTTGTCTACTCAGCAGGTTGATATATATTGTAGCACAAATCAGCAAAAATAGTAATCAAAAGGTAGTCAGTTCATCGAATATTTTCTCGGCATACGTATCGGTCATGCCGGCAATATAGTCGATACAAGCCTGGCGGTACGCTTTTTCAGAGGTAGCAATATTATAAATGACACGGTTACCAAAATCGTTGCCAAACTTATCTGCATGGGCTGTGCGGCGGCCCAGATCGGAATACTTGCGCAGCCGTTCGAGAAAATGTTTGCCCAGTGTCGGATACTCTTCCTCTAAGGCAGCCACATTCGCCAGGGTTTGTGCACCGGCGTAACACGCCTTGAGGATGCCATAGATAGATTCCAAGATGAGCCGGGCGTAGGCATGGTATACTTCCAGACGTTTATTATGATAAATATAGGTATAGTTGAATTCCATAACCCGCCGCATGAGGTCCAAATGGTCTTTTGACAGGACCAGTCCCTTGTCAGGCGTACTTTCCTTGCAAATATTCGTAATGAGGGGATACATGATGGCCGTATTAGTCACCGATTCCAGCTGGGCGTGCAGATGACCATTGAGCTCCCGTTTCAAGTCCTTCAAGGGCTTACCGTCTTCTTTTAAGATACGCAGGCGGACGGCATCTTCAATATCCCTGCCGAGATAAGCTATTTTATCGGAAATCTTGACGACGCAGCCTTCCCACGTATAAGGTTCGCACTGGTTCGGCTTGCTGATGCTCTCTAACGCAATGGGCTCTGTCCGCGGCCGGAGAACAGTCTGGTGGACTTCCCCGCAGTGACAAATAATGCCATCGCGCACAGCATAGGTCAGCATGAGATTGGACGTACGCCCGGCCGGATCGAGAAGGGTTTCAATATCATCTACGACGCGCAGTCCCTGTTGTTCATGCCAAAACATTTCGCCCAATTCATTTTTGCTAATGTCCCGCAAGACCCGTTCGCCTAAGTGGCCGAAAGGCGAATGGCCCAAATCATGGGCGTTGGCAATGGCCTGGATCAGTTCCGTATTAAGGCCCAAATGCTGGCCGATCGTGCCGCTTACAGAAGAGACTTGGTTGACGTGTTCAATGCGCGTACATATATGATCGTTCTTGGTCGTAAAAAACACTTGGGTCTTATGCTTTAAACGGCTATACGCCGTAGAATGAATAATACGGGTATAATCGCGGCCAAATTCCGTACGGAAATCATCAGGTCTGTGATATAACGTTCCCTGGCGTGTAATCGCCATAGGCCAATGTGGATTTTGTTCATCCATGCGCACAGAAAGAAAGGAATTTTTCACGCCAAAGCCCCCTATCACTTTTTTTTATACTGTCTGTATACGTAATAAATCGTCAGAATCAGGGTTGCCCAAATGATGACACGGCCGCCGTATTGGCCAAATTTCAGAAGGTCATGGCCCAGCCATACTTCGACGAGGACAGAAGGAACCTTGCCGATCAGTGTCGCAATGAGATGATCGCGGAAACCGATGGAGCTCATGGCTGCTACAGCTGTAATAACCAAGTTAGGAGAATAGGGAATAGCCCTGGCGATAGATACGGTTTTAATGGTGCTGTATTTATCCAGTTTATCCGACAAGTGGCTTCGTTCTACGAGCTGCCTTGCCTTATCCCGCAAGACGGTCCGCATGATGATAAAGCCAAGTATATTTCCCAATACCTCTCCTACCCAGGAGAGGAAAATCCCCGGTATAAGGCCAAAAATTGCACCGCTAACCGTCAAAAAAGGAATAGACGGCAAGCCCGTTACGTTACAAATAACGATCATAAAGGTTGTAATGGCAATAGCACCATAGCCGAAAGAACCGATATATTCGATGAGGCCCTGTACGTTGCCATCCAAGGTCAGGCGGAACAGAGTCCGGTAAAAATCAGGAATGAAATATTGAACGGCCGCCAATTCAATGATGATGATGAAAAGCACGCTCAATTTCATCACTTTATCTAATTTTGAACCATGTATCATGATCACACTCTTCTTATCTACGTCAATTTTTCAGTACGTCCTGCAGAAAATACGCTGCTAGGGCTTTTCCGGATGGTCTTCCCGCCATTGACGTAAGGAGGCCTGCGCCCGTTCTATTTGAATGTGCTGTGCCTCTTTTTCAGCAACCCGTACGTGCAGCCATTTTTCAGCTTCATCCTGAATGCATTTATACAGATTGCGGGGAAAATCAGGGCACGTTGTCGTAATGCCCCGGGGCTGGACGGCTTCCCGTTCCAAATAATAATTGTTCGGATAATAGGCCGTCGCCTGGGGGTGACACGGATCCACATACAGGCGGTCAGCAAAGGCGCCGCTTACGTTTGTCAGTTCGAATTCATCAATCGTACCGATGGTTCTCCGCTTATGGAAAAACACGCGGCCACCGGTCGTGCGCATACGTAAGCGCGACAAATAGGAAAATTCACCAATGGCGCCGTTAACAGGAATGGGATTGGTCAGGTCATGGCCAAAATCCCCGCCGGCCTGAGGGAGAACATCACAAGCTTCGCCAGCCATAACCCGTTGCCGTTCCGCTTCCGGTAACTCTTTATTTTGTCGTTCTGTATTATTCATAATTTCCAAGGCTGAATCATAGAGCTTTTCGCTTCGCGTCCGTTGCGGACCCTCTTCATACAATTTCTCAAAAAATCCCATAGCCTGTGCCCTCCCTTATATTTACTATTATTATAGCACGCCAAAAAAACGCGGTGCAACTGAGAAACGCCACCATTATTTCTAGCTCTCATCATTTTTGTTTTTCTTTTCATCAGCTGTTCCTTATTGTCAACTTTTAATAAATTTTAAAAAGTTGACTTATAAAATAAAAGGACGTATAATATGCGTGTCTTTATATGCTTTAGTAAAGGAGCACACACGTATGAACGAGTTAGAAGCCTTAGCCACCCTGCTGGCACAGCTCAAAGGAGAACGCTACACCGGTTCCCTCTTGGTGCGGGCACGCTGGCAACACGCGCGGCCTGGCGGAGAAAGAAAAAGCGGCCTGGATATCCGGCAGCAAAAGCAGCATGTAGAGCGCGTCTGCTGTACGTATGTGACGGACCGGCGCGTGAGTACGCTGGAAACGGATCTGCTCTTAGGCAGCCACGCAGCCACAGCAGCCCCGGCTGTTGCCCTGCCTGCTGCCCCGCCCTTACGGCGTCTTTCTTTTTCGGCCGAAGAAATTACAAACTTTGTCTGCCGCGTAGGCGATACGAATGTACTCCACACCGGCGACCGTCCACTGGTCCCGGGGCTCTTGATGTTAGAGCGCCTAGCAACACTACTACAACCGGACAGCATAGACATCCGGTTCCACCAGCCCCTTTGGTCCGGGGAAACGCTTTCGCTCTATCTGGCTGGTTCTCTGTGTACAGGCTTTGTCCAAAATCGCTTGTGCTTTAAAGCAATCTTGAAAGGAATTGGTGAATCACATGACGCATGAAGCCACGGCCCCGGCGGGCCTTTCTATCCGCACTGTAACAAAGATGTCCATTTGCGTAGCCCTGTGCTGCGTGTCGGCCTACATTTCTATTCCCTTGCCCTTTACAACGGCCATGATTACGGCTCTCACAGTAGTATTAAATCTGACAGCCTTTTTGCTCAAGCCACGACAGACGTTCATCGTCATCTGCGTCTGGATTCTCCTGGGCATTGCCGGTTTGCCCGTCTTTGTCGGTGGTACAGCCGGGTTTGGCAAACTGTTTGGTCCTACAGGCGGCTTTATCATTGCCTTCGCCCTGGCCTATCCCTTAGTCAGCCTCTTAAAGGGAAGCACGCCGTCCTTCTGGCGCTACAGTCTCGTTTCCATCGTCCTGGGTATCCCTGTTACCTACATTGGCGGCGTCATTTCCATGGTTCTCGTCTTGCACGTGACACTCTGGCAGGCCTGTGTCATGGCTGTTTTCCCCTTTATTCCCGGCGATATTGCCAAGTGCCTCCTGGCTGCCTTCTTGGGCGTAAAGATCAACCATCTGCAACGCTAAGAGGAGGTTTCTATGAAAACGTTTTTTTCGTCTGCGCCGCAGGAGGTATACATCCTCGGTGGCCTGCGCACCCCCTTAGGGGCCAAAAACGGCCAGTTCAAAGACATCCGTCCGGAGCATCTCGGCGCTGCCGTACTACGGGAGCTCTGCCAGCGCTATGAACTGACCAAGCTAGACGGTATTTTCGGCGGCAATGCCACTGGTACAGGTGGCAATCTGACACGTCTCATGGCCCTCTATGCAGGCCTTTCTGCCCCTATGGCATGCACCGTTGATATGCAGTGTGCCTCTGGTGCCGCGGCAATAGATTTCGCCTGGTCCCGCATCCGTGCAGGCCTGGGCGATGTGTATCTTGCCGGTGGCATGGAAAGCGCCTCTTTGCAGCCCGTGCGGCAATATGACCCAAAGGACGACCGCTACAACCAGCTGCCAAATGGCCGGTATGAAACGGCTCAATTTTCACCGGACACATTGTCCCAAAGGGCCATGCTCGAAGGGGCCGAACGGACAGCGCGCCTGGCAGGCATCAGCCGGGACGAGCTCGATGCCTGGGCCCTCAGGAGTCACCAAAAGGCAACGGCCGCCCGGAAAGCCGGCAGTCTCAGGGAATGTATTGTCCCCATTGACGGCCAAAGGGACGACGAAAGTATTCACCCTCGTTTAAGCAGCCGTCTTCTGGCCCGTATGCCACGCCTCCTGGGGCCCGGCACGGTGACTACAGCCGGCAACGTCTGCCCCTTGAATGACGGCGCGGCCTTCGTCGTTCTCTGTTCCGGCCGTTTTTTGCAACAATCCGGCTATACACCGGCTGCCAAGCTGCTCTACGTCGCAGGTGGCACAGGCAATCCTGCCGAAAGCCCGCGGGCAGCCCAAAAGACGGCAGATATACTGCTACAGGAAACAGGGCTTGCCTACGACGACCTGGATGCTATCGAATTCAACGAAGCCTTTGCCGTCATCGACGTCCTCTTCGCCCGTTCCCAGCCTCAGGTGCTGGACCGTTACAACCGTTTTGGCGGGGCTCTGGCTTACGGCCACCCGTACGGTGCATCCGGCGCGGTTCTCGTGCTACACGCCTTGCACTCCCTGGCAGCAGTACACGGACGCTACGGCCTTGTAGCCATTGCCGGCGCTGGCGGTACTGGTGAGGCTTTACTGCTGGAGGCCTGCCCATGAATTACTACGATCTCTTAGTCCGGCAGGCTGCCCGGCTGGGCAGCAAGCTCTTTTTACAAATCGATAGCCGCGTCCATACCTATGCAGGCACACTGGCCGCAGCGAATGCCTTAGCGGCTGACCTGCCAAAGCTCAGCGGCACCATTTTGATTTCCGGCGCCGGCCTGTGGCAGCAGGCCGTACTCTTTTTTGCTCTGCAAAAGAAAGGCTGCCGTCCCGTCCTTCTCCATCACGAGCTCAGTCACGACGACTGCCTGCACTTAGCCGCGCGGTATCAGCTGCAAGGCCTGGTCACGTGGTACGACAAACTGAGTTGCCAGACCTTTCCGTACGCAGAGGCTCAGTCTTCTCCGGATGATTGTCTGGGCGTACTCAGTTCCGGCTCGACGGGACTGCCTAAGGTCTTGTACCGTACCTGGGCCAGCTGGGCTGATTTTTTCCCTGTACAAAACGATATCTTTCATATTGGCCGGGAGACGCGCCTTTTTTTACAAGGAAATCTGAGTTTTACAGGCAATTTGAATGTCTGTCTCAGTATCCTTTACGCCGGTGCCACACTCATCGCCTGTGATACCCTGTATAGCCGGACGTGGATCCGCCTCATGCAGGAGTATGACATAACGGCCATGTACCTCGTACCGACAAAGTTGCAATTATTAGGTCGTGTACTCAGAGAGCCCTTACCGCTTGTGCGCTGTATTTTTACGGGCTCCCAGCTCCTTTCGACGTCTCTTTACGGCACACTACACCACTATTTCCCGCAGGCAGAAATCATTGCCTACTACGGCGCGACGGAGCTTAATTATATTACGTACCGCATCTACGACGGTTCTGCCACAGATCCGCAAAATATGGGCAAGCCCTTTCCCGGCGTCAGTCTTTTTGTCAAAGATGGCTGTATCTACGTGGATTCACCATACCATGTGAGCAGCATCAGCGTTCCCTATACGCTGGAAGATACAGGCTACCTGACAGAAAAAGGGGACTTATTCTTTACGGGACGCAAACAAAGCTGGATCAATAAGGGCGGCTATAAGCTGAATTGTCTCTATTTAGAACGCAAATTAAAAACCTTGCCGTCAGTCCGTGAAGCCGTTGCCCTGCCATTGGCAGATAGACTGCGTGGTCAGAACTGGGCGGCCTGCATCGTAACCACCGCAGCTACATCGCAAGCATCCGTGCGCCAGGCCATACACCACCTCTTATCGGTAAAAGAACAGCCAGCGGCCATCCTCTTCCTGGATGCGTTACCCCTTAATGACCGTGGTAAAATAGACCATAACGCCTTAACCGGCTACGTACAAAAAAACCTTACATAAGCGAAAAGCCCCTGGGAGCCAGTTACACTGCGTTGCTCCCGGGGGCTTTTTCAATGGCCTACTTATTTTCAATTTTGGCGATATTCTTTAACTCAATGGAAATGGTGCCATCATCATTATTAATGAACTGGATATAATCGGTATTATCAAAATATTCCGACGGAAAGGTAATTTCAATGCCCGTGTCCGTCTTAATTTTATGTTTTCTCCCTGTCCGCTGGGCAAATTCCCGCTGCACCGGCACGTCGTCCGGCAGTTTTGCCGCTTCCACTTCCTGAATGAATTCCTGCTGCATAGCCTGATCATCAGCAAAAACGGCATGCCCCAATTCTTTAGGCGAAAAGGATTCTGACGTTTCTGCATTATCTGCCAGGAATGATTTGGCCCGTGACAGTGCTTCTACACTGCTGCCGCCGTGTTCTTCGGCTACCTTTTCAGTAATCTTGCTGACCATTTTGACAGCCTGGCGGCCGGAAATCCGTGCCGTGCACTGCAGCAACCGATCCGGCAGGATGTACAGCTCTTCGCCATTACAGGTCCGCTTCTTGTCTACGAAGCGGATGGACATATCCGTCAGACGAATCAGGGCATACGCCTCTGTTTTCTGGCTGGAGCCTGGCAATATAGCGTAATGCTTAATGAGCTTGTTATAGATCTCACCGTCTTCATCCAAAACCTGGTGTGTGTAGGCCGTTTTATGATCGAGAAGGATCAGGGCCAGCGTCCGGGCATCGTCGTCATCCTGATAGTCGACGACCAGAAAATCGACGGATTCATTCTTATCACAGGGCGCCAACACATCGTACAGCTTCTTTGCTGCCGTAGCAGCAAAATCCGTAAACGAAAGATCCCCTTCAATCAGTTGCTGCAGCCACTGCTGCAAGGCGCTGGTCGCATAAAAGATGCCTGTCTGCTGAGCGGGATCCTTCATCAGTCCGTTTACGCGTTTATCTACGTATTCATAGACGACATCGCTGGAAAAATCCAGTTCTTTCTTCGAAAGAATACACATATTCGTATCAAAATCCAAAATATGGAGTATCGCATTATGAATCATCATGGTCTGAATGTACTTCCTTTCTTCCTCATGGGATCAACGTCTTGGACACGCTGGCTACCAGTGTCTGCAGCCGCTGTATATGGGATTCTTTATTTTTTTTCATGCGTGTCGTCGGCCCGGAGATACTGACGGCCCCATACGACCAGCCTGTTACGTCCAATAACGGAACAGCATAGCACGTAAGGCCATCTTCGGCCTCTTCATCATCACAAGCATACCCAGCCTGCCGGATTGCATCGAGCACCTGCAGCAAAGCCGCCGCATGCGGCAGTGAATGCTGTGTCAGCTGGGGAAACCCAGCTTGTTTCAGGTACTGGTTCACAGTCTGTTCGGACTGATAGGCAAGAATCGCTTTGCCCGTTGCCGTAAGGTGTGCATATTGCCGATAGCCCAGAGCTGTTTCCATTTTCAGCTGGTTTGTGCCGAGGGCCCGGTCGATAAACATGACATGTACAGCATCATCGAGCATGGCCAGATGACAGGTTTCGCCGCTTTCTTCTGCTAATTTTTGTAAATGGGGATGGATAACAGACACAAGCTCCATGCGGTTATAGGCGAGCATACCCAGGGAAAATAAGTTTAAACCCAGCCGGTATGACGCGTGATCTGTTTTTGCCAAAAAGCCTCTATTTTCCAAGGTCACAGCAAAACGAAACGCCGTACTGCGGCTAATGGAAAGGAGCCGGGCCATATCGTTAACAGTCAGCTCCTCATAATCAAAAAACAGATTTAACAGGATCAATACATTGTCGACGGAGCTTAATATATATTTCTTTTTCTCTACATCATTGATCATAGTCTCACTCCTCACGCACACTATTTTACCATATTTCCCGGATACCGGCACAGGTGCGTACGTTTCATAGGATTGACTTTTCCTTTGTCAGTTACTATAATGAAGTAAATAGTTCATATACAGATACAATTGTATCTGTATATGAACACAATTGATTCGTAAAAAGGAGTGATCATATCTATGTATGAAATACGCTTACATGGCCGAGGTGGCCAAGGGGTTGTAAAGGCGTCGCAGCTTGTGGTTAAAGCAGCAGTTGCCGGCGGTTTGTATGGGCAATCTATCCCCGCCTTTGGCGTAGAACGCAAGGGCTCGCCTGTGTTCGGTTATTTACGCCTCTCCCATACGCCGATTCGCCGCAAAATGCAGGTCTATGAACCGGATATCTTAGTGATTCTCGATGACACGCTGATCACCAGCGCTGACACGTATGCAGGCCTGAAAGAGGGCGGCATGATCATTATCAATACAAAGAAAGGGGCAGACCAGTTGCACGTCCCCAAAGCTGCCAAAACAATTGTCACCGTCGATGCGACAGGTATTTCTGAAAAGCTCCTGGGCAGCAATCGTCCCAATACGGCTATGCTCGGTGCATTTGTCGCTGCTACACAGCTCGTAGACGCAGACCATCTCTTTTCAGAAATTGAAGCTACCTTTGGGGCCGTCAACCGCCAGGCAGCAGAAACAGCTGCTGCCTCCCTTGTTATTACGTCAGGTTCGTTTTGAGGAAGGACGATTATCATGAGTGAACGCACCTATGTTACGCCAGTCGGCGATACAGGCATGTATATTCTCGATACGGCAGCGTGGCGGGTATACCGTCCTGTAATGGATAAGAGCCGCTGCATACATTGTGGACTATGTTTTTCATACTGCCCCGTCAATGCGATTCAGGCTGACGGAAAAGACTACACGATTACCTACGACTACTGCAAGGGCTGTGGTATTTGTGCCCACGAATGTCCTAAAGAAGCCATTTCCATGCAGCTCGAAGGGAGTGTGAAAACAAATGGCTAAACAAGTCGTCTTAACAGGAAATTATGCAGCCGCCGAAGCAGCTGCCCTGTGTCGTCCGGAAGTCATTGCTGCTTATCCGATTACACCGCAGTCTTCGATTGTCGAACGGTTATCCGAAAAGGTATATAACGGAGAATTGGACGCAGAAATGATTCAGGTAGAATGTGAACATTCCGCCATGAGTGCCGTTCAGGGCGCTGCTGCCGGCGGTGGCCGCGTATTTACGGCAACGGCAGCACAAGGTCTGGCGTTAATGTATGAACCGTACTTTCGCATGTCTACCCTGCGGCTGCCAATGGTCATGGCCTTGGCTACACGGGAAATGACCTCCCCGGAAACCGTATGGAGCGGGCAGCAGGATGCCATGAGCGTCCGCGAAGCCGGCTGGATTCAAATTTTCTGTGAAAGTAATCAGGAAATTGTCGATATGATCATTCAGGCCTATCGTCTGTCTGAAGATCCCCGTATCCGAATTCCGGTCAACGTGTGTTTTGACGGTTTTTACAGTTCCCACCTGACCGAAGGCGTCTGGCTGCCGGAGCAGGCAGACGTAGATGCCTTTTTGCCAGACCCCCGTACGTCCTTACCGGCACTGCTCAATCCGGACCATCCCCTTTCCCTCGATCCCCTGACAGCCGGCCCGATACTTATGAGATATCGTAAAGATCATCTCGAAGCTATGAGCCGCGTACTCCCTGTTTTAGAAGAAATTGATGCAGCCTTTGGCAAGCAGTTTGGCCGCTCGTATGGCGGTGGGATTGAAGAATACCGCACTGACGATGCAGACCTCGTATTAATCACCATTGCCGGTATGTCCGGAACAGCCAAAGACGCAGTCGACCTGGCCCGGGATCATGGCATTCACGCCGGCTTGATCCGTCTGCGCGTAACCCGGCCCTTCCCGGCCCGGCAGATCGCCGCTGCGTTACGCGGCAAAAAAGCGTTTTCTGTCATCGACCGGTCTGTCTGCTTTGGCTGGAACCAAGGCCCTATGCACATGGAAGTAAAAGCTGCCTTGGCAGATCAAGCTGCCCGCTTCAGCCATTTCTCCACGATCGGCGGACTGGGTGGTGCCGACATTTCGCTGGCCGAACTAGGGCAGGTCATCGATAAGCTGGAAGAAGTCAAAAATGAACCTCGCGAATATCCTGTACACTGGCTTTTGAAAGACTAAGGAGTCGTATATTATGAGCTATCTAGATACCCTGAAAAAATCACCTGATCTCGTTTCCCCCGGCATTTCTGCCTGTCAGGGCTGTGGGGCCGAACTCATTTTGCGCCGTGTCCTGCAGGTAGCAGGACCTAATTCTATTTTTGCCATTCCGCCTGGCTGTATGGCCGGAGCTGGCGTCGTTGGCTGGAACTATGCCAACGGTCAAAAAACACCGGTTCATATTACTCTCTTAGATAATACAGCCGCCTTTTTAAGCGGTTTGTCCCGCATATATGAAAAAAAAGGCCGGCCCGACGTCAACCTGGTTGCCCTGGCCGGTGACGGCGCAACAGCCGATTGTGGTTTCCAGAGTTTATCAGCTGCTGCCGAAAGAGGGGAAAAAATGCTCTACCTTTGTTACGACAATGAAGGCTACATGAATACAGGCTACCAGCGCAGTTCTACGACGACACGGGGTTCTAAGACTTCTACAACACCTGCCGGCACAGTTTTGCAGGGAAAACAGCAGCAGCAAAAATACGTCCCCCTCATCATGGCCATGCATGGTATAGAATATTGTGCCACCGCTTCTCCGAGCCATATGAAGGATTTGATAGAAAAGGTGGAAAAGGGGCTGGCAGCCAGCAAAAATGGGTTTGCCTATATCCATATATTTTCTCCTTGTCCCACAGGCTGGTCCTTTAGCAGCAGCCAAGGCATTGAAATTGCCCGCAAAGCCGTACAAAGCAATCTCTTTCCCCTTTGGGAAATGAGTGCCGGAAAGCTGACCCTCACAGCGAATCCAAAGCCCTTACCCATAGCAGAGTTTGTACGGGGAATCGGCAAATTTAAAGGACTTTCGCCACAGGTCCTGGAAGAAATACAAGTAATGGTCCAACACCGCTATGCGCTCTTACAGAAGCTGGCGGACTAAGACCGGAAAGGACGTGCGTTATGACAACATTCATCTCGGCAGACGAAGCGGTATCCTTGATTCACGATCATGCTACCTTTTCCCATAGCGGCTTTGTCGGCGCCGGTTTGCCTGATTTTCTGCTCAAAGCCCTGCGCGAACATTTTGACCGTACAGGCTCTCCCCAGGGTCTCACCTACATCAAAAGCATCGGTGATAGCGATAAAAAGGGGCGTGGTGCAGACAGGCTGGCTGCAGATGGCCTCATCAGCACGATTATCACGTCGCATACAGGCTTAGAACCGGCCTTGTCCCGCTATATTCACGAAGAAAAGTGCCTGGCCTATATGATTCCTTTAGGCACCTTGCTCAAGCTGTTCCGGGCTCAAGCAGCCCACCAGCCCGGCGTCTGGACGCGTACGGGACTCATGACCTTTATTGATCCCCGCCTGGAAGGCGGCAAGGTCAATCTGCGGACGCAAACAGAGGGTGACGATTTGGTCCGGCTCGTCGAAGTAGACGGCAAGGAATACCTCTATTATCCGTCCCTGCCTATTCAGGTCTGTTTTATCCGTGGCACCTATGCCGATGAAGACGGAAATATCCTTATGGATAAAGAATCCCTCATAGCTGACCAGTTCGAACTGGCCGCAGCGACCCACGCCTCAAAAGGCATCGTTATCGCCCAGGTAGAGGGCATCATAGAGCGCCGCTCTTTTGATGCCCGCCGCATTGTCGTACCACGCATACTTGTCGATTATGTCGTACAGGCACCACCGGTCTATCACTGTCAGAGCCTGGCGCGGCCGGACTTTTTGCCTGAATTGACCGGTGCCATACGCACTCCCTTAACGGCCCTGCCGCCACTTCCCCTCGATGCCCGTAAGGTATGTGCCCGCCGGGCCGTACAGGAACTCCAGCCACAAGCCTTGATCAATCTGGGAATCGGTATGCCCCAGGGCGTAGCCGCCGTGGCTGCGGAAAAGGGGTTAGCTGACGGCCTTACCTTTTCTGTAGAATCAGGTGTCCTTGGAGGAGTCCCGCTGACCGGAACCGATATGGGTGCCGCCCTCAACCCCGAAGCCATTTGCAAGACTGCCGATATGCTCGATCTGTATGACGGCGGCTGTCTCGATCTGGCCGTACTGGGTTTGGCTGAAATCGACAGGCTGGGAAATATTAACGTTTCCAAATTTAACGGTCACGTAACCGGTCCGGGAGGCTTTATCGATATTGCCCAAAATACGAAGCACCTCATTTTTATGGGCACTTTTACGGCTGGTGGCCTGAAAGAAGAAATGAGTCAGGGAAAACTCCACATAGTGCATGAGGGTGCCTATAAGAAATTTAAACAGACAGTTGAGCAAATCACCTTTTCTGCTGCCTACGCTGTAGAAACCGGCCAAGACGTGTTGATTGTCACCGAGCGGGCTGTCTTCCGACTTACGGCGGATGGCCTTGTCCTGACGGAAATTGCGCCGGGTATCCGTCTGGAAGAGGATGTGCTGGCCCAAATGGATTTCCGCCCACGCATAGCGGAGCCGCTGCTTACGATGGATGCAGCACTCTTTACCTGACAAAAAAGCTGTTCCATTCTGATTATATTTCGATCAAAATGGAACAGCTTCTTTGTCTTCTTATTCTTTTTCTTCCAATAACGATTCAATACGTTCTACCGCTTCATATACCATGCCGTCACAGTGGCACTTTTTCTCACGCCCCTGTTTCTGGTTGATTCGCAATAAATCGGCACATTCCAGGCAGCCCTGGTGGTTGTCGCGGAATGCCTTATGATAGGCGGCTACAGTAGGACCATCGTCCTTCCCAAGCAAGCCTAAGACCATTAAACCTCCCGTAATGGCACCGCAAGTGCCACCACGTTTCATGCCACTGCCAAAATTGGCAGCTACCTTTTGAGACCATTCGCGGCTAAGGCCTGTGGCCTCTGAAAACGCACAGGTCACAGCCTGGGCACAGTTGTAATGAACCGTTTCGTCATTACGCAGTGCTTTGGCCTGCTCAAGGTATTTTCCCATAAAATAGATTCACCTTCCTTATGCTTCTCACTAATGTTGCACAAATTTAATATATAACATATACAGTGTAAACGTAACCAATGCTGCAATGATAGTTCCAAAAAGCTGTGTCATATGATCACTCCCTTTATGTCATACCATTCCACTGTAACAGCAGGGTCTTTGTTTCAGGCCTATACGAAACGATGTATCTTAATCGTTATAAATGAGGGCCATGAAAACCAGGTCTTCGTTGCTGTGATTGGCAATGCTGTGTGACTGGCCCGGTTCAATGAGACAGCAGTCTCCGGCAGTTACCTGCGTAACGGAGCCGTCATTATCCGTGAATTCGCCCGTACCGGAAAGGATATAGTACGGTTCCGTTTCATGGATGTGCTGGTGGAAACCCAAATAGGAGCCGGGCGGAAGAATTACCTTGGCATACATGCGGCCATGGCCCATGAGTTCTTCTTTCGATAAAATGTGACAAACCGTGACAGGACCTTTCCCGCCTGCCAAGCCTTCTACGGCCACTCTGTTTTCTTTGCGAATCATTGGAATCACTCCTTTTTCTTCTCTTTCAGTTTTATTGTAACACGGAAAAGGTATACTTTCTACCTCTTGCGCGATACCTATATGTATAGGGGTATTGGTATGTAGTTCCTTTTAGACATAGGTCTTTTAGAAATAATGCAGTGTATCATCGATGAGACTGTTTTCCAAAAGATTTTGGAAATCGGCATAGGTAATGCCTTCGGCCTGGACGGAAAAGAGGTACGTATCATTCTGCCAGTATGCTGCGTATTCGTTCGTATTCAGACGGGCTGTATAGACAGTCTGGCCATGAATTGTTTCCTTTTTCCATTCGGCACCGTAGACACCGCTGATATTGCCGTGCGTCCCCTGGTCTTTGGCGCGCAGGAGCGTCCGCACGCGTACGCTGGCTGTACTGCCCAGCTTCTGGAAGCCCAGATCGGCCAGGTTTTTGGAAATAACAGAAATATAGTTGCAGCTATAGCCCGAATCGCGGGTCAGGTATAACGGCGCAAAGCCTACGACCTGACGAGCCTGGTCATACGTATCATAGGTTATGATAGGATTGGGCATGCCCGCCCAGGACGTACCCGCATCAGGAGCCGGTGCAGCGGCAAAGGCTGCACCGGCAACGATACAAGCAGCAACGGTTGTAAGCAAAGATTGTTTTACCAATTGTTTTTTCATTTTTTCTCCTTTCTATGCTAAGAGACTGCCTACGAGGCGTACACAGTCGGCGGCATCACTGGAGTAGCCATCGGCGCCGATTTCCGTAGCAAAGCTCGGCGTCACGGCAGCGCCGCCAATGATGATTTTGCCCGTGTAGTGACGTTTGGCCGCTTCGGCAATGACATCCTTCATGTGCATCATGGTCGTCGTCATAAGAGCCGACAGACCGACGATGGCGGCACCTGTGTCGAGAGCCGTGTCGATGATCACCTTAGCCGGTACGTCCTTGCCCAGGTCGATGACGTCATAGCCGTAATTGCGCAGCATGAGGGCTACGAGGTTCTTGCCAATATCATGAACGTCGCCTTCGACAGTCGCTACGACGATAGCGGGCAACTGCTTTTCGTCACCGCTCTTCTTGATTTGCGGTTCCAAATAGTGAATGGCTGTTTCCATAGCGTTGGCACTGGCAATGAGCTGGGGCAGGAAATAGACCTGGTCGTTATAGAGCTGGCCTACTTGGGTAATGGCCGGGATGAGGAGGTCGTTAATGACTGCTTCCGGTGCCAGGCCCTTTTCTACTTCTTCCTTAGCGTAAGCCGTAATGAGTTCCTTTTCCCCTTCAAGGACGGCCTGATAGACGGGATTCTGTGGCGTAGTACTAGTCGTGACAGCTGTTGTTTTCTGCATTTTTTCCGGTTTTTCCGTAGTAGTGCGTGTTTCTTCCTTTTGGGCAAAATACTGCATGCGATTAATGTATTGCATGTCACTGCCGGGCCGGTTCATGAGCAGGTTAGCCGCAGCGGCAGCGTTCACGAGCAGGTCCTGGCCAGGATTGGCAATAGCCATGGTCAGGCCGCTAGAAACGGCCATGGCCAGGAAAGTCATGTTGGCATAGATCCGTTCGGGCAGGCCGAAGGAAATATTGGAAAGGCCGCACACGGTTGCTATGTGCAGCTCATCGTGACAATAGCGGAAGGTACTCAGGCAATCGAGGCCCGCCGTAGGCAGGGCACCGACAGCGCCGACAAGGCCGTCGACCAGGATATCTTCTTTGGTAAGTCCCGCTGCCTGTGCTTTGGCCAGGATCTGCCGAAGTACAACGTGCTTTTCCTCTACGGACCTGGGCAGTCCTGCATCCGACAAGGGTAGGAGAATAAACATGGCGCCATATTTCTTGGCTGCCTGAAGGAGGCGGTCGACTTTAGACGATTCGAGGGAAATGGAATTGATTAGGGCCCGGCCGGGATAGATACGCAATGCCGCTTCGATAACTTCGGGATAGCTCGAATCGATGCAAAGAGGCAACGAAGAAACGCTGCCAACTTCGTAGATTGCCTTGAGCATCATTTCCTTTTCGTCAATGCCGTTAGTCCCCATGTTGATGTCGAGAACGGCAGCACCGTCCTTTTCCTGCTGCCGCGCAAAGGCGCGCACCATAGCCAGGCTGCCACTGCGCAGTTCTGCCTGGAGGGCCTTCTTCCCCGTCGGGTTGATACGTTCGCCAATGACCTGGAAGGGACCGTCTAAGGAAATCGTGACGAGCTTTTGTTCTGACGTGAGAACCCGCTTTTTCGTCGTTCCAACAGGCTGTGGCGTGAGCATGCGGACCGTGTCGCTAAGGGCCCGGATATGTTCCACCGTCGTACCACAGCAGCCACCGACGATGCGGGCACCGGCAGCGATGAGCAGCTCTGCGTCCCGGGCAAATTCTTCTGGCGTCGTGCGGTAGACCGTCTGGCCGTCTTCTACTTCCGGCAGACCGGCGTTTGGCTTAGCAATGATCGGCACTGTGGCATATTCATACATGGCTTTAACTGCCTCCACCATGTCGGCCGGGCCGGTCGAGCAGTTCATGCCAATCGCGTCGGCACCCATTTCCTGCAGGACCACGACGGCCACTTCCGGCGGCGTGCCGTAAAGGGTGTGCCCGTCGGCTTCAAAGGTCAGCGTTACCATAATAGGCAGATCACACGTTTCGCGAATCGCCAGAAGAGCCGCCCGCGTTTCCTGCAGGCTCATCATCGTTTCTACGACGAACACATCGACGCCGGCTTCCCATAAAACGCGGGCCTGTTCCTTGTAGACGTCGACCAATTCTTCAAAGGTCAGGTCGCCCATGGGATAAAGCTGTCGGCCTGTCATGGTCATATCACCGGCCACGTAAGCATGATCGCCGGCGGCTTCCTTTGCGAGCTGTACGAGACGCGTGTTGATTTCTGTCAGTCTGTCCGCCAGGCCGTATTCGGCCAGCTTAATGCGGTTCCCAGTAAAAGTCGGTGCGTAGACAATCTGTGAGCCGGCTGCTACAAACTGGCGCTGTAACGTGAGAATCGCGTCAGGATGCTCCATAATCCATAATTCCGGGCACACACCTACAGGCATGCCTGCTTTTTGTAAATTCGTACCGGTTGCACCGTCTAAGACGACGATACCGCTCTTGATAAGCTGTTTAAATTCCTCTCTCGTCATATTGCTCCCCCTGCTGGGCCGGCAGCCAGTGTGCCAGCCATTGTTATATTGGTAGTTCTTATTATATCTGCTATATGTCTAAAATTCCATATAGCGGATATACCGTTCTTGAAATTTCTCATCGTTACCCAGGATAATTTCTTCAGCCTCATGAGCCAGGCTTTTCATACGCACCAAGGCCCCGTCTTCGACGAGGCTCCGTATGGCTCCGGCCAGGGCTGTATTGCCGGCCGCACAGGCTTTTTCTGCCCAGGCCTGCGGAATGAGACCGATAGCCGCTGCTTTGGCTGCGTTCAGATAACAGCCGAAGCCGCCGGCCAGGTATACCGTTTCTACGGCCTCTGCCGGCGTACCGGACAACGCGAGCAGCGTTTCTATGCCGGCCCGGATGGCTCCTTTTGCCATTTGTATTTCCCGTATATCCGCCTGTGTGATGGCGATCGTCTCTCCTGCTGGAGTCACAGCCAAGGGAAAACCGGTAGCAAAATACGCTTCCTGTAACGTGCCATGCCGGTCGACAAGCCCAGCTTCGACCAGGGCTGCCATGGCTTCAATAATCCCTGTGCCGCACAGTCCTTGGGCAGGTGCACCGTCAATCGTCTCTACGACTGGCTGCTTACCGGCCAGATGCACATGGCTGATGGCACCGGCAACGCTGCTCATGCCCCAGCGCAGATGACCGCCTTCAAGTGCCGGCCCGGCAGCGGTAGAAGCCGTGAGCAGCCGGCCGGCCCGGCCTAAGGCCATTTCACCATTTGTGCCCAAGTCGAGGAAGAAAGTCAACTCGTCTGTGCGATCCAGGTCCTGAGCGACGAGGCCGGCGGCGATGTCGGCGCCGACGTAAGTGCTAAGGCCCGGCAAGAGCGAGAACGTGCAGGTCGCCGTGCAGGCCGGCTGCGCCCCCAGAAGGTCTGCTGCGGCGTAAGTCTCTCCGCCTAAGGAAACAGGCCGGAAGGGCCAGCTGCCGAGGCCCGCACAGGACCAGCCCATGAAGAGGTGCTCCATCGTCGTATTGCCGGCCAGAGTGATTTTTTCTACGGCGCCACGGGCGGCCGGGTATTTCTCCAAAAGCTCCCTCAGGAGGGCCTGCACACCATCGCGGCTGAGCCGTTGCAATGCGGCACCGTGGCCTTCATTGGCGGCCTGGATGCGGCTCACCACATCGGCACCAAAGCGACGCTGGCCGTTGCTGCAGGCCGCCGTGGCGACGATGATTCCTGTCTCTAATGAGACCAGGGCTGCAGCCAAGGTGGTCGAACCCATATCGATGGCTACGCCAAAGGGGCCGCGGACTGCTGCCGTCACGGCAGCAGCCTCTGCCCCTGCGGTCTGCATGACTTCCTTAGCAACAGACGGTACAAAGACCGTGACCGGCGCCTCGGCCCGGGCTGTACAAGCCAGACGCCAACCGGAAGTGAGCTCTGCTGCCGTAAATAGTTGCCTATCGGCGTCCGTCACAGCCAGCTGCCCCTGGCAGAGCCGCACGCGGCAGCGGCCGCACAGACCTTTGCCGCCGCACAGGGCATTCACAGCCAGTCCCTGTGCCATGAGGCTGTCCAGGAGCGGTCCGGGCGGACAGATGACGCGGTGTCCGTCCTCTGCCGTAACGGCCGTATGACGCTGGGGGCACCCCGTCTTAGGACACTGCCGGCAATCATGGTCTGCATGCCATTGTGACGGGTCAGAGCTAACGGCAAAGGTCAGGCAGAGCGTTTTTTCCGGAATCAGCATAGCCTCCGGCGTAATAGAAAGGCCCAGGGTCCGCTTGGCGTCGAGCAGTTCCCAGGCTGTGCGCTGTACAGCCAGAGGTACGTCGACACCGGCTTCGTGGCGTGCCGCTATACCGCACTGCTGTTCCTGACAAAAGGCGCGCAAAACAGGCTGTAGCTCTTTTTCAAAGGCAAAGAGACACTGATCAGCCAAGGCGCCCAGTAAGAGGGCCGCCGCCGTGTCACCGCTTTCACTAAGCTGCGTCTGCCTGCGGCACACAGCAGCCCCCAGTGTGAGCAATACAAAAATGCAAGGTCTGCCGTCTTGCTCTGCCAGGGTAAAGGCTGCCTTTGGCCGTACGAGGCGCCGCAAAGGAGGCACAAGTTCCCGGCAGGCAGCCGCTGTCTTTTCCCAGCCCGGCGTACCTCGTTGACAGCCCAACGCGCGAAGCACGGCTTCTATATCGGGTGCAACAGGCTTGCCGTTAATAATTCGTATGTCCATGGAATGGCCCCCTTTGCCTCTTTTAGGCGTCTATAATATGTCTATCATATACTGAAACAAGCACCGAGACAAGACTATATCTATCGCCTGCAGCGATGGCAAAAGGGCCCCGCGTTATCCGTAAGGAATAACACGGGGCCCTTGCCGCAGGGTTTTATGTATAAACGGTTAGTTTTCTTTTTTATCTGTTCCTGCCGTAACGGTTTCCGGTGCCTTAGCAGCCGGTGTTTCTTCCGTCTTTGCCGCAGCCTGAACGGTTGTATCGGCAGGCTGTTCATCCTTATTTACTTCTTCCTTGAATTCGCGCATGCTCGTTCCCAAGGCCTTGCCCAAGCCGGCTACTTTTTTACCGCCGAAGAGAACCAGTACGATGACTAAAATCAGGATTAATTCCTGTGCTCCCAAATGCATGATCTATTCCTCCTTTTGCCGTTTCTTCTAGTATACTCCTTAGAGCAAAGCGGCTGTCAAGCAGAAAGACTATTCTTTACACGCTTTATACAGGCAGGAGACCTAAGAGCCCCAGAACCAGACCGGCCACACCGGAACCGATGAGGACCGTAATGACACCGACCTTGCGGCGCAGGCAGAAGACAGAACCTGCCAGGATAAAGACGGCTGCCAGGCTGTACGTGCTCCAGTCCGTCGGGATATCGTCGACGTTCCAGATAGCGAGCCAAATGAAGCTCAGGCTGGCCGCACAAATCAGGGAAACGACGGCCGGACGCAGGCCATTGAGGGCACCGCGGATGGGGCCGATGTTGCCGTATTTAAGGAATACATAGGCCAAGATGATGCCCAAGAAGAACGACGGCGTCACAAAGCCCACTGTCGCAGCAATAGCGCCACCAACACCGGCAATTTTCGTTCCCACAAAGGTTGCCGCGTTGATGCCGATTGGGCCCGGTGTCATCTGCGAAATAGTAAAGATATTGACGAATTCACTCATGCTCAGCCAATGATACGTATCGACGACACTGGCCTGAATGAGCGGCATAGAGGCATAACCGCCACCGACGCAGAAGGCGCCGACCTTGCAAAATTCCCAAAAGAGAAGTAAGTAAATCATCGTAGTCCGCCTCCTTAGTTATACTTGGCTGCTCTCATGAAGAAGAGGCCAATAATTCCATCGATGAGGATAAGATACATGATGTTCAGGTCAAAGACGACGCTGCCGATGAAGGTAGCGATGATGATGAGGGCCGGCAAAAGCTGTTTCCGCTTGCACTGCTTGACCAGCATGTCGATGCCCACGTTGACGATAAGGGCCGTAGCGCCGCATTGCATGCCCCGCAGGATCATCTTGATGATGGTGCTCTGGATGAAGAAATCGTAGCAGTAGGCAATGATGCTCAGCGTAATGAGCGGCGGCAGAACTGTCGCCAAGAGGGCGGTCAGGGTTCCTAAGATACCGGCCATGCGGTAGCCCAGGATAATGGCGCTGTTACAGGCGACGACACCAGGCATGGCCTGGGCGATGGCTACCATATCGAGCGTATCCTTATCGGTAATCCAATGGTATTCATCTACATACTTAGCTTTCAAAAGCGGAATAATGACGTAGCCCCCGCCGACAGTGAATGCGCTGATAATAAATGTCGATTTAAATAAGATCCAGAAAAAGTGCGCATCCCGCTGTGGATGTTCGAGGACAAATTCTTCTTCACTCATCGTGGAAGACCTCCTTCAATATAATTACCCTTATCATACCACACATAACACATTATTTTGAAATACTCTTTTGCACATGGCGACAAGCCACATAGGCACAGCGGCCGACGAGAATGCCCAGGATGGCGCCGGCCAGGACATCGCTGGGAAAATGCATGAACAGATACAGGCGGGAAAAGGCCACCAAAAGGGCCACGCCATAAGCCACCCGGCCGAGACGGTGATTCCAGCCGTAAATAGCAGTGGCACCGCTAAAGAAGAAAAAGGAATGGCCCGACGGGAAGGAATAGCTGTGCAGCGACGGCAGCGGCATGAGGAGCGGCGCATCAGACAAGAGGAAGCACGGCCGCGTACGCATAACCACATGCTTCAAAGCACCATCGCCGATGAGGACAGCCGCGCCTACGGCGATGATTACGGTCACGACGAGCCAGCGGCTCCGCTTTTGCCAAAGGCCGGTAATGCCGACAGCCAGCCATAGCCACAGGCAATTGATGAGTGTCGTCAGGGAGACGATAAAGCGGTTCATCACCGTGCTGCCTACACTTTGATGCAGCCAATACAACGTACTAATATCCAAATGTGTCAACCAATCCATACAAGCCTTCCTCTCACTTTCTTTTCTGTTTCTATAGGCATTATAGCAGGAAATATGATATATTAAAAATATCTGTTAAATCTACTTACCATATATTTTAAATATGTTTTGAGAGGTGTTTTAGCATGGATTTACGACAACTCAGATATATCATTGCCATTGCCGAAGAGGGCCAGATCACAGCGGCAGCCAAACGGCTCCATATGGCCCAGCCACCCTTAAGCCAGCAGGTAAAAGCATTAGAAGAGGAACTGGGTACGGCCCTATTTAAACGGGGTCACCGCCACATCGAATTGACCGAAGCAGGCCAGCTCCTTTATACGCGGGCCCGGCAAATACTGGACCTGTCCGACGCGACACAGCGGGAAATTGCAGACTTACAGCATGGCCTGCGGGGTACCCTGAAGATCGGCACCGTATCGAGTTCCGGCAGTATTATCCTCAGCTCGGCTATGCAGGATTTCCATAAAAGCCATGGAGAAATCCATTTTGAAATACATGATGGCAATACCTTTACCATTATCGATATGCTCCAAAAAGGGGTAATCGAACTGGGTCTCGTGCGCACGCCCTTTAAACACGAATTATTTCATTGTAAGATGCTCGCACAGGAGCCCATGATTGCCGCCTTGACAGACGACCTGGACTGGTGCCCTGACCGGGATACCATTTCCTTTTCCGAATTGGCCGGCAGACCCCTTATCATTTACCGCCGCTTTGCCCAGCTCCTGAGCGATACCTGTGCCGTCTATAATTTTACGCCTACCTTATTTTGTCAAAACGACGATGCCCGCACGACCATCCTTTGGGCCAACGCCGGCCTGGGCATTGCCATTACGCCTGCGTCAGCCTTCCAGCTAGCGGCACACGACAGGCTGCATTACAAAATCATCGATGAGCCCCGCCTATACACGAGTATTGCCGTCATTTGGATGAAGAACCGCTATCTTTCCAGCCTGGCCGAAACATTTATTAAAGAACTCAAATTATGAGTATTCAGGTATTGATTTATGTGCAGGAATCATCTATAATAAGCGTATAAATAACAAATAATTGTAATCTGTTAATATTCCATTTCAGTTAACTACATAAGGGGTGGTATACATGGAATCGTTAATCAAGGCCTATGCGGCACGCCGCACAAACTATACCTTAGGCAAAAACGTATCCCTTTCTCAGGAAGAAATCATTGAAAAAGTTCAGGCTGTCGTCAAGGAAATTCCTTCAGCTTTTAATATGCAGTCCGGGCGGATCATTCTCGCCTTTGGCGCCAAACACGATGCCATCTGGCAGATTACCAAAGAAACGCTGCGCAAGGTGGTACCGGCTGAAGCCTTTGCCAAGACTGAAGCCAAAATTGATTCCTTCGCTGCTGCTTACGGTACAGTCCTCTATTACGATGATACGGCTGTGGTCAAGGCCATGCAGGAACAAAATCCCTTGTATGCAGCCAATTTCCCCATTTGGGCCCAGCAGGGCAACGGCATGATCCAGTTTGCCTTATGGACGCTCTTTGCCGATTTAGGCTTAGGTGCTAACCTGCAGCACTATAATCCCCTCATTGATGAAGCCTTGCAAAAAGAATTTTCCGTTCCCGACACGTGGCAATTGATCGGACAGATGCCCTTTGGACAACCACAGGCCTATCCGGATCCCGTCAAAAAATTGCCCATCGAAGAACGTGTAAAAATATATCAGTAAGTAAGGAAGACCCTATTATATTGTTCTTTTTATTACGGAGGTGTTTTTACAATGAATACGCAGATTCAGGAATCCTATAATTTATATATTAACGGCCAGTGGGTACCCGCCAGTGACGGCAAGACCTTCAAAGCCTATAACCCGGCTAACGGCGACGTCCTTTCCACCTGTGCCGAAGCGACGAAAGAAGACGTCGATACAGCAGTTGCAGCAGCGCACGAAGCATTGCGCACATGGCGTCTCGTCGAACCGATAGAACGGCAAAAAATTCTGCTCAAAATCGCCGACATTATCGATGAAAACAAAGAACATCTGGCTATGATTGAAACGCTGGATAATGGCAAACCGATCCGCGAAACGCTGAACGTCGATATTCCGGCTGCTGCCGATCATTTCCGGTATTTTGCCGGTGCCATCCGTACACAGGAAGGCCGGGCAGTCATGCTCGACAACAACACCATGAGCATCGTGCTCCACGAACCGATCGGCGTTGTCGGCCAGATCGTTCCCTGGAACTTCCCGTTCCTCATGGCCGCCTGGAAATTAGCTCCTGTCCTGGCTGCCGGTTGTACAACCGTCATCAAACCGTCGAGCAGCACGTCCCTGAGTGTCCTTGAATTAATGCGCCTCATTGGCGACGTCGTTCCGGCTGGCGTAATCAACGTCATTACCGGCAAAGGCTCCAAATCGGGCCAGTATCTCCTCGATCATCCGGATCTGCAGAAGCTCGCCTTTACGGGTTCAACAGAAGTCGGCCGTGGCGTATACAAGGCTGCAATGGATAAATTAATCCCGGCTACACTGGAATTAGGCGGCAAATCGGCGAACATCTTCTTTGAAGATGCCAAATGGGACATGGCTATGGACGGTGCCCAGCTGGGTATTCTCTTCAACCAGGGCCAGGTATGCTGCGCCGGTTCCCGTATTTTCGTACAGGAAAGCATTTACGATAAATTCGTCAATGAACTGGCTGCCCGCTTCCAGCGCGTCAAGGTAGGCCTGCCTTGGGATCCGGAAACACAGATGGGTTCCCAGATCAACGAAGCCCAGGTCAAAAAGATTCTGGACTACGTAGAAATCGGCAAGCAGGAAGGTGCCCGCCTCGTTTGCGGCGGTGAACGTGCTACTGAAAACGGTTTGGACAAAGGCTGCTTTATTAAACCGACCATCTTTGCTGACGTGAAAAACGACATGCGCATTGCCCAGGAAGAAATTTTCGGGCCTGTTGTCTGCATCATCCCCTTCAAAGACGAAGCAGATGTCATCGCTATGGCAAACGACAGCGAATACGGTCTTGGCGGCGGCGTCTGGACCCGTGATATCAACCGTGCTATCCGCGTATGCCGGGCTATTGAAACAGGCCGTATGTGGGTCAATACGTACAACAGCATTCCTGCCGGTGCACCGTTCGGCGGCTACAAGCTCTCCGGTATTGGCCGTGAAACGGATAAGATCATCCTCGAACACTACACACAGACCAAGAATATTATGATCAATCTTTCCGAAAAGCCATCGGGCTTATATGAAAGCTAACACCACTCTCTCTTCCTTATAAAAATCCCGTCCCGGACAGTTCACCTCACTGTCTGGGACGGGATTTTGACTTTCCGTTTAAAACGATACCGGTTTAGGTTCCCGGTTATGATAGGTGTGATACAGCATGACGCTGGCGCTTAGTAAAAACGCAGCCGCTACAAAGAATACAGAACGCATACCCCACCACGTCGCTACTACACCGCCTAAGAGCGGGCCGGCAATGGAGCCGAGCTGTTGGGCCGTAAAGAGAAGTCCATAAATCCGTCCTTTAAAGTTAGACGGCGTATGCTGGGCCATAATGGCGTTGAGGGACGGATTGATGCCGGAAAAGAAAAGTCCGCTAATAAACTGCGTTGCTGCAAATAGCGTCAGCGTACGCGGCAGGCCTTGTACCATCATCCAGCAGCCCGTCAAAACCAAAGACCACATAAGGGTACGGATAAATCCTCTCCGCTGGCCAATGCGTCCCCAAACGGGAGCTGCAAAGGCACCGGAAATACCAGCCAGAGAAAAGATCAGGCCTGTAACAAAGGTCAGATTTGGCAAATCCCCTGCTAATGATGTAATATACGTAGAAAGGATAGGCTGCAGAATAAATATGACCATCTGAATCAACGCTCCGCATAAGAGCATGTTGCGAATAAGCGGCACCCGCAACACAGTGAACTGGGAAAGAATCCCGCCGCTGTCTGTCTGATGTACTGTGCCTTTGTCCGGATCGGGCGGTTCCTTAATAAAGAAAATGAACATGAGTCCATTTAAAAACAAGAGCCCTGCTGCAATAAAAAAAGAATAGCGCATGCCAAAGAGCTCCGCCAAGGTACCACCGATGAGGGGGCCTACTACGCTGCCGGCAGTCATGACGCCCTGCATGGTACCCAGACAAAAGCCGAGCTTTTCCTTCGGTGCGTACAAGGTCATAATAGCCAGATCCATAGGCCATAACCCATAGGCAAACCCCTGGAGGAGACGCATGAGTACGAGTTGTTCCGGTGATGTGACGAGGCCGCCACAAAAATAACTGAGGGACAAAAAGAGACACGAGCGGATGGCCATAGGCCGCTTGCCCCGCGAATCGGCCAGTTTCCCCCAAACCGGCGCCATGATCGTGCTGACGACAAAGGTCGCCGAAAAGACCAGGCCGGACCAGACGTGCACGTCAGCAGCACTGACACCTAATTCATCGGTCAAATAAAGTGGTAAAAACGGAATAAGCATGGTGTAACTAAAAGACATAAAAACGATATTACAAACCAGTATCCCTAGCACCAGTTTCCAGTTCACAAAATCCCCCCTCTTACTTCTCAAATCATACGCTATTAGTATACCTGTCTTTCATAATAAAAGAAAATAAAAAAGGAGATTCCCCATGAAAGAAATAACTATTTTAGGCAGTACCGGTTCTATCGGTACGCAAGCCTTAGAAGTCATCGCAGCCAATCCGGATACCATGCACGTACGCGTCCTTGCCGCGCGGCACAATGCAGAGCTCATGGCCCAACAAATACGTCGTTTTCACCCGGACTTTGCCGTCCTGACGGATAAGGCTGCCGCCCATAAGCTGCAGCAGCAAATGGGAACAGACTGTGACATACTGAGTGGCGAAGAAGGCCTTATCGCGGCAGCGACGTATGGCCCTGCCGATACAGTCCTCGGCGCCATCGTCGGCTATGCAGGCCTGCAGCCCGTCCTGGCTGCAATCCGGGCCGGTAAAGACATTGCCCTGGCCAATAAGGAAACACTCGTTGCTGCCGGCCATCTGATCATGGAAGCCGCTGCGGCAAAGGGCGTACACATTATCCCTGTAGACAGCGAGCACAGTGCCATTTTCCAGTCCTTACGCGGTGGCAGCCACAGCGAAGTGAGCAAACTGATTCTCACCGCATCAGGCGGCCCCTTGCGCGGCTATACGAAGGAACAACTACGCCACGTAACACGGGAGCAGTGTCTGAAACACCCAAACTGGAACATGGGCCCTAAGGTAACTATCGACAGTTCCACCCTGGCCAATAAAGGCCTGGAAGTCATAGAAGCCCATTGGCTCTTCGACATGCCCTACGAGCAGATTGAAGTCGTCATTCATCCCCAAAGCATCGTCCATTCCCTGGTTGCCTTCTGTGACGGCGCCGTCATAGCCCAGTTAGGCCTGCCTGACATGCGACTGCCCATTCAATACGCCTTTTCGTGGCCACAACGCTATCACTGCTCTTTCGGCCAGCTCGATTTGGTACAGGCCCGTACGCTGACCTTTGAGGCTCCTGATACAGACGCCTTTCCGGCTCTGAAACTCGCTATTGACTGCGGTAAATCAGGTGGTACTTACCCGTGTGCCTTTAATGCCGGCAACGAAGCCTGTGTGCAGGCCTTTTTACAGGGAATCATCGGCTATAGCGATATTCCCGTTTTCCTGGCCCGCATCGTAGAAGAACACCAAAGCATCAGTTCGCCCAGTTTGGACGATATTATGGCTGCAGACCGGGACGTGCGAAAAAGAGCCTCCCAATTATGGAAGGCCCTTTGACCGATACCGAATCACCGTATGATTAGCCAATATTAGCTTTACACATGTCGTTTTCTTCGGCCATCATTTCCTGTTCATTTGCAATACGACTTGTTTCCTTGCACATCTTAGAAATGCTTTTCAAAATGACTTTGCTATGATTGTAGAAATATTTACCTGCTGGTGTTAATACAAATGTCCGGTTTTTACGAACGATCAAGGCAACTCCCAGGCAACGTTCAAGCGCCTGTATTTGCTGGGAAATTGCAGATTGAGAAATATTACACTCATAAGAAGCTTTGGTAAAACTGTGTTGATCCACAACTGTTACATAGTATTTCATCTGTCTGTAAAGCATAGTTACCCCTCCTGTAGGTATAGAATATTCCCTTATCATATACCGCTCTCGTATGGTTCAATCCGTTATCTTTCCTTCCCCAAAAAACAACGGTTTCATCCATAGGTCCCACAATGATGCGTGTATATGCGGCATGCCAGAGAACACTGACATTGCCAGGTAATAAAAACAAAAACGCATGCCATGAACAGGTTTGGCAATTCATCTGTTTAATTTATTATATCATATAAGGTTTGATTTATAAATATTTTTTCTGATTAATATAATATAAATTATCGATACTTTGGGCTAATAAGAATATACTATATTTTATATTTTTTATTCAGCATCAAAAGCAGGAAGTATGCTATATTAATCAATGTTTTCTCTTTGTTTTTTTGATACAATGAATAATCATTACAGTATATCTGCAGAACCTTACAGAAATTTTACAATTATAGACGGAATTAGTCTGATATTTATTTTTTATGTTATAATTTATTTATTTTTACAATGTGACCGTAAACGTAATAATTCCATTTTTATAGGCCACGCTGATTGATCCTTTTAGGAGTTGGACCAGTTCTTCTGCCATAGAAAGGCCGATACCATAGCCGGCCTGATCACTATTGTGGGATTCATCACCGCGATAAAAGCGTTCAAAGAAACGGGTATAGTCCACATCCTTGCCGGCAGCATATTGGTTGGAAACAGTAAGGACGGCACCTTTACCCAGTTTTTTCCCGGTCAGCGTCACTTGTACGGTACCTTGGTCATCGCAGTACTTGACGGCATTATCCAAAAGGATACTGACAATTTCATAGAGACATTTCTGGTCAGCAGTCACGTGAATTCCCGGGCGTATTTTGGCAGTCAGTGTTTTCCCCTGATCCTTGGCCAGGGCGTCAAAGGCCTGGACGGCCGTCTGTACCTGCTGGGATACATCTAAATCGACCAAAGTAATATCGGCCAGAGAGCGTTCTCCCATTTTAGAGAGCATAATCAGGTCATTAATGAGCTGTGACTGCCGCCGCACTTGCTTTAAAATATTGTCCGTCCACTGGCTCTTGCCATTCAGCATTTCGATAGCTTCCGTATTAGCCGAAATGATCGCAATAGGTGTTTTCAGTTCATGACCGGCATTGGTAATAAACCGTTTTTGGTTTTCCATATTGCGCACAAAGGGCCGCATGGCGACGCTTGACAGGGCGGCTACAATGAGCACGTATAAGATAATGACGATCAGGCCAAACCAAAAGGAATAGCGCAGCATGTGATTAATCGAAAGAATGTTTTTTGTGCAGTCCAGTACGATCAGAAGACGCGAGCCATCAGGCAGGTCCTTGCGCAAATAGGCATAAATCGCCTTGTCCTTATTTAAAAAGCCCGATGCGGAGCTGAGTGCTGCTGTCTTATCGGCATACGCTACGGCTTCGGCTATGGTAAAGGCGGCGGTATGACTGATATCTACTTTTTCTACGTCACGCTGGGGTCCCCAGAGAACAGAAAAATAACGTACCTGATATAAAAAATCAGGTGTACTGGTAATCCAGTCATCGCCGTTGAGAATTTTATTGACAGCGGACCAATCGTCAGCATCCCGCTGAATTTTGCGGCTGTCCGGCAAGGTACCGCCATTATCGGCAATCGCCGTAATGATGCCTTCGATTTCTGACGTTTCATGAATATAAACAGTGGCATTGAGAAGTGCCAGGGCACCAACGACGATCAAGATAACCGCCAGCGTACCGGCCAGGATAAATTTGCGGTGCAGCTTGCTGATCATATTCATGGGCTTACCTCCTTACCAGACGGAACGTACCACCTTCCTCGCCATCAATCGAAATATCAGCATCAATGGCCAGCAGTTTTTCCCGCAAATAGGACACGTAAATCCAGACGATTTTGCCGTCTTCTTCCTCTTCCTGCCAAATGCGGCTGAGAATTTCTTCGGTCGTAAATTCTTTTTCTTCATTGAGCATAAAGAGCTGCATGAGCTTCGTTTCCTTAGCGGATAAGCGCACGGAATTCGTACAGCGCAATTCCTGTTCTTCTATATTGAGAGCGACAGAACCACTCTGCAGTTTTTGTGGTGTAAAAGACGTAGAGCGGCGTGTCATCGCACGGATACGGGCCAGGAGTTCGGCCATGGCAAAGGGTTTGGTAAGATAATCATCGGCACCGGCATCGAGGCCCGTAATGCGGTCAGACACTTCAGCCTTAGCCGTCAGCATGATCACCGGCGTTACGTCGCCGCTTTCCCTGATTTGCTGCAACGCCTGGACGCCATCCAATTTGGGCATCATAATATCGAAAATCATACAGTCATACGTATTATGCGCCGCCATTTCGACAGCTGCTTCGCCGTCATAGACGGGGTCTACGTCATAGCCGGAATGAGTTAAAATGGCAACCAGAGCCGCCGACATGTCCCGTTCATCTTCAGCAAGTAACAGTCTCATCTTATTCTTCCTCCTTGATCAAATTGCGAATGGTCTGCATGGACAAATCACACGATGCCAGTTCGTCGGCACAGCGCTTCAATTCACGGCTGATCATTTCCGGATTTTTAATGTTTTTTTTGTATTTCATTTCATGTTCGAGACTGGCCCAGGAATCCATGGCCAGCGTGCGTAGCTGGATTTCTACGAAATACGTTCCCGGCAGCTGTCCCAGCACATCTTCATAGGGCACCGTGACCGCCAGGATCATATGATAACTTCGATAGCCGTTGGGCTTGGCATGGCGGACGTAATCCTTCTCCTCAACGACGCGGCAAGCCGGCAAATTCCGTATATACTCGATGTTCGTATAAATATCATCGATAAAACGGCAGACAATGCGAAAGCCAATGGCATCATGAAGATCATACAGGGCCGAACGCGGCGTCTGGGGCAGATTTCGTTTGTCGCACTTGCTGCGCATACTCTGGTCGGCTTTGATACGAAAGAGCAGATGCTCATAAATCATAGAGCCGCTTTTCGCTTTTTCTTTTTCACTATAGGCGCGGATTTCAGCCGCCACGTGATTCATGATTTGGGGTAAATAGGGGCTGTATTTGCCATAAATATCACTCATATAAGTCCACCCTCTTCTTGCTGGTACGTCTCTATCTTCTTTGCATAGTATAATGTCATATTGTAACAAAATTTTCGGATCATTACCATTACGATACGGTTACAGTTTTACAACAATTTCTCTGCACCCGCAGTCTGTACCTTCTCCTTTTATTATACACAAAAAAAAGCAGGGGCTGATAGTATCAGATCCCCCGCTTATGCCCTCTGTTACGCTCTGCTTTTCTTTCCTCCCGGTGCTTTTTCTGCCTCCTGGCCCTGATTGATTTGGCGTTTTGCATAGACGGCAATAGCCGTGACAATCAAGCCTGCAACAACATACAAAGCCGACGTGGATATATCATGATACTGAACCCAGAAATAGCCGGCGCCAAAAAACCAAAACGCTGCAATAACACAAACGGCGTAAAAGCGAATCATATGAATTCCTCCAGCATAGACGCATTCTGCCTCGAGCAGAAAAGTATTTAACAGTACTATGATACCATAAATTGACTGACAACGGAAGATGCGAAGGAAAAACAAGTCTCCCTGCTTGAAGCGGCTTTAAAACGACAGAAACCCTCTCACCCAAAGGCAAGAGGGTTTCTGTCGTTATGATTAAAGCAGGTTGACGATAAAGCTAAAAGACATTAATGCGCCAACAGCAACTACTAATTTTGCATTCGTCCCCATGAGTATTTCCCCCTTACTTAAAAAAATAATGTATTTTATAAAAACCAATGAATAACCAATGTAATTGATCCAGATAAGAATGAAGCCTCCTAAGGCCCTGCCGTACGCTTCCAGCCTGTCCTCTAAGTGCTCTTATTTCTTTATCTGACCCTATAGTAACGCTGTTAAATAGCAATATCAAGAGGCTTTTCTCATCTGCTATGGTGTCTTCACGCCATACGTTTTTGCTTGTCCCGTCCAGGACCACAGACCTGTTACCGTTTCTGTTCTACACCTTATATTTTTAATTTATAAATTAAAAAAAGGTTCTTAAAATTAAAATTGTAAAATAATTATAAATTACTAAAAATCATTTTTCTACTAATAGGCCGTAAGATTTTAGTTGCTTTCTAGTTGTAAAAGAGTCGCAAAAAAAGTAAAATAGGAACTATAGAAAAACGTTTATCGTAAAGGAGGTGTTTCCGGTCATGTATGACACACACGTACATACCATACCGCCTGCTGGGAAAACGGTTGACGACTATATGCGCATGATAAAAATTAATCCCTATGCGCTGCAACATATTCCTAACCCAACAGAAGAGATGAAGCTGGCAGCCTTACGCGAGAATGGTCTGGTACTAGAATTTATTAAAGACCCTACACGGGAAATGCAGCTCACAGCTTTGCAGAATACAGCTAAAGCCATCCGCTTCATCCCCCACCCATCAGACGAATTCCTGAGACGTGCTGTACGCAAAAGCTGGACCAATTTGGCATACATTGATACACCGCCGGAATGGCTGATCCGCGACGCCCTGGCGCAGTCAGGCTGGGCCATCCAATATGCCGAAAACCCCAGTGAAGAACTGCAGCTACTGGCAGTCCGTAACACATATGACGCCATTAAATATATAAAGAAGCCAACACCGCGTGTCCAGGCAGAAGCAGCGGCTATTAACTATATGTCCTTGCGTTATGTGGCAGAGCCCACGTTTGAAGCACAGTGTATTGCCATCCAAAAGGACGAACAAGCAATCCGCCTCTTTATGAATGCCGACAAAAAGACGCTTTTACACTTCTTAAAGCTCAATATCCTCGTAATCCGGTACTTGCCACGTAATAAGCTCGTCAGCCCGGAAGAACTGACTGACGTCTTGAAGGATACGTTATCTAAAGACGATGTATCTGAAAAATACGTGCGCGATTTCATTACGTGCAACCGCATTGAAACAGAATATGGCTGGACACAAATAGACAAGCTTTATTTCGTCTATCATTATGGCAGCCGTAAAGCCAAACGCATTACAGTCGACGAAAAGTTGAAAATTCAGTAGGTATACAGCCTGCTATAATACATTAATAATATATGGGCCTATAAATGGCCACTTATGTTCAATTGCTTTTTATTTTACTAAGCCTGCATGACAGGCCTTGAGACAGGATGGAAAATAGATGAACTACAATGATACGTTACAAAGTGTAAAACTGGTATTAGAAGCCCAGGCAGTTCCCTTATTGATCGGTGAAACCGGTATCGGCAAAACAGCCCTGGCTGCCGAGCTTGCCGATGAAAACGATTGGTGTCTTATCAATATTGACGGGAATATTCTGAAAGAAGGGGAAATCGGCGGCCTGCCAACAGTCGAAAACCGCATGACGGTCTATGCCATTCATCACAAGCTGCGGGAAATTGACGAAGCGCTCAGCCAGGGCCGGACGGTTCTGCTCTTTATCGATGAAATCAACCGCTGTGAACATGCTGTACAGCAGGAATTGATGAACCTCATTTTGAACCACGAAATCAACGGCTACCACCTGCATGACAGCGTGCGCATTATTGCCGCTATGAATCCGACAGATACATATGATTATCAGACTGTAGAAATGGACAATGCCCAAAAGAACCGCTTCGTCTGGCTCTACATGGAACCGGACTATATGCAGTGGCTCGACTGGGCCGCTGCTGCCGGTGTCGATCAAAAAGTCATGGAATTCATTTCTACCTTCCCTGATTATTTATCTCAGAAAAACGAAGACGATATCGATGCGACGCCGCGCAGCTATGAACGTATTTCTGATATTTACCGCGTTTACGCCAAACACCCTGAACGATATCCGAAGAACGTCTTTTACAATGTCATTGCCGGTAACGTAGGCAAAGTCATTGCCGAAGAATTTGTCAATTTTGTTCATTCCGATGCGGCTCCCTTAGTAACCTATAACGAAGTCTACAGTGGCTCTGAGCTGAGCCAGGACGTCATCAAGAAGATCGAAGCCGAATCCCACACGCGTCTCTATTTGGCCGCCAAAAATATTCTGCGCCAGCTCGACGCCAAGCTGGAAGCTCACGAATGCGATCCCCAGCCGGCGATCGACCGTCTCGTCTTGTTCCTCAAATACTATCCGGCCGATTTAATGATTGGCGTCATGAAGGATGTCCGCAACAATACGAAAGTAGTAAAAAAATATGCCCTAGAAAATGACAACTTTATTGACGCGTATTTTAAGACGTATGAAGCAATCAGGTGATAGCCTTGAAAAATGCATTGCAGGCCGAGTCCATTCTTCTCGGCCAAAAATTAAATATCTGGGCAGACAATCACATGCGCCTGGAAGAAAAAGAACAGCGTGCTGCCACCTTGCCTGATGATTTTGTAAAAGAGTTTTTTGCCTTCGTCAGTAAGGTAAGCCTGCAGCTCATCGATGCGAAGGATAATTTTTACGGTTACTTCTTTTTCCAGATGGGAAAAGAAATCCGCCTCAACATCGGCTCTGCTACAGCCGTGGCTTTTAAGGATGCCAAGTACGTCATGTACTTCAATCCGTTTATCTTTCTGCCTCTTACGATAGAGCAGATGGAAAACTGCATTCGTCACGAAATCCTGCACATCGTCTTCCAGCATCTGCAACGGGCCCGGGATCTGCGCGATCATTACAGCAAGCTCGCCCTCAATCTGGCCATGGATATCGTCGTCAACACGTACCTGCACCCCTTGCCCGATGACGCGGCAACATTAGACTGGGTGAATCTGCAATATCACCTCTATTTGACGCCTTTCGGCACGCTGGAAAATTACGTTGATGAAATTGAGACGGCTTTGAAAAACAGGGAAAAGACGACTACCGTTACGGACGATGATAATACGGCCCAGACAGACATCCTGACCAAATTTGATCCCTTGCGGACCCACGATGTCTGGAATGAGGCGGACACCATTGATGCCCAGCTCTTAGGATGGTTCACAGAAAAGTATGTGGACAGTGCCAATCACGGTCAGGTTTCCGATCATCTGGCCAATGCGATTGCTGCTATAAAAGACAGCAATCGCACCCTGCCGTGGCATTTCTATTTAAAGAAATTGGCCGGCACTGTGGCCAGCGGCAACAAGAAGACAACGGCCAGACGCAACCGCCGTCAGCCGGACCGCCTGGATCTGCGCGGTGAACTGCGCAATTACAAGGCCAAGATTTACATTGCGCTCGATATTAGCGGCAGCATCAGCGACGACGAGTTCAAGCAGGCCATGGAAGAAGTCTTTCAAATCGTACGGGAATACAAGACCGAGATTACAGTCATCCAGTGTGATGACCAAATTCGTAAAGTCTATAAAGTCCGTACGATCAAAGACCTCATGGCCCGGCCAGCCGGACGTGGCGGCACGAGCTATTCACCGGTTATCGAGTATGCCAACGAACACAAAATCGATTTACTGCTCTATTTTACGGACGGCAAAGGCGAAGAGGTACTACGCACCAAACCATCTGGCTACAAGATTCTTTGGCTCATCGGCGGTAATGGTGATTCCTTATCATTAAAAGAACCGTGCGGCCTCGTGAAGTACCTGAAGCCCATGCTGGAAGAAACACCGGCATCGGAATTCTTCTTCGTAGAAAAAGGCGGTTATTCTATGAATAACCAAGAGGACATTAGTTTGATATTTTAAATTCACTTCATCTATACTATTCGTGAAAATTATCTCATGTCATTCCATTTTGATTTACCATAGATTATGCGAGTGTATTTGCAAACTCGTTCGCAAATACACTCAAAATAACCTAAAATCCTACTATTTATGCATGGGAAGAAATCAGGAGCTACTAATATGCGTATTCGATATAGGAAATATACATTTTTGACTTGCAAATAGTTCTGAAAAAATATACTATATACACATAGAGATTGTGAAATTTAGAACTCAGATGTTTTCAGATCTATCATCTGATTGGGTATGGGTTCCAAATTTTTTCTCCCTACGCAGACAAATAGTGATTTACTTAGCAGATATCTCATCTACTAGAAATATACTATTTAAATTATTTTATGTTATTCAGAAAGGGTGGTTTTACAAATGGAAAAAGTAGTTATCGTAAGTGCAGCTCGTACTCCTATCGGCAGCTTCAACGGCCAGTTTAAGGACTTAACGGCTGTAGAACTCGGCTGTGTAGCTGTTAAAGCAGCAATTGAACGTGCTAATGTTCCTGTTGACCAGATTGACGAAGTTATCATGGGTCATGTACTGACAGCAGGCTGCGGTGAAAATACAACTCGCCAGGTAGCTCTCCACTCCGGCATTCCTCAGGAAGTACCTGCTTTTACGATCAACAAGCTTTGCGGTTCCGGCCTCCGTGCTGTATCCCTGGCAGCCCAGCAGATCGAACTCGGCGATGCTGACATCGTTGTAACAGGCGGTATGGAATCCATGTCCAACGCTCCGTATGTAATCGCTAAAGCTCGTCGCGGCTATCGTATGGGCAACGGCGTTCTCGAAGATACCATGCTTCGTGACGGCCTCGTTTGCACAGAAAACGGCTACCACATGGGCGTAACGGCTGAAAACATTGCTTCCCGTTTCGGCGTATCCCGTGAAGATCAGGACCTTTGCGCTTACAACAGCCAGATGCGCGCTGCTAAAGCTCAGAAGGAAGGCAAATTCGACGCTCAGATCGTTCCTGTAACGATTCATAACCGCAAAAAAGGCGATATCGTTATCTCCACTGACGAACATATCCGTCCGGACACGACACTCGAAGGTCTCGCTAAATTGAAACCGGCCTTCACAAAAGACGGCACAGTTACAGCTGGTAACGCTTCCGGCCTGAACGACGCTGCTTGCGCACTCGTTCTCATGAGCGAATCCAAAGCAAAAGAATTGGGCATCAAACCAATTGCTAAGATCCTCAACTGGGCTTCCGCTGGTGTTGAACCTGCTATCATGGGTACTGGTCCTATCCCGGCTTGCCACAAACTGTTCGACAAGACCGGCCTCAAGATGGAAGACTTCCAGCTCGTTGAATTGAACGAAGCATTCGCAGCTCAGGCTGTATATTGCTGCCGTGAACTCCATGCCGACATGGACAAAACGAATATCTACGGTTCCGGTATCTCCCTCGGTCATCCCGTTGGCTGCTCCGGCGCTCGTATCCTGACAACTCTTCTCTATGCTCTTGCTGAACCGGAACGCAAAAACGGTTCCAGACTCGGTCTTGCTGCCCTTTGCATCGGCGGTGGCCAGGGCACAGCAGTTGCTATTAAAATGTGTGACTAATTCCTAACTAGATGGTCTTAAAAAAGGGGATGTGACAAAATGAGAAATCATTTTGTCCACATCCTCTTTTTATTTGC
>NZ_JAQDBC010000023.1:0-38489 GCF_027681725.1 Caecibacter sp. AF58-12pH5A
ATGGGGCATAAAGTAGATTCATGCAATACCGATTTACACAAACTATTTTACACTCCCGATAAATAAAACGTATAAACGGTGGTTCCTATAAAGAAGAAAGGAGAAAAACCAAACAAATGAGAAATAAACTTACATAAAAATGTTAAAAGTTATAAAGACCTAAAGTCATTACCTTATTCTTTATCTCGTGTTTTCGTTTGCAAGTCCTATCGGAATAGAGTATTATGTATAACAGATATGTTACATATCTACGCAAAAATGCATAACTACCCGAAGGGAGTCGATACTCATGATAACAGACGATCTGATGGAAAAATATAAACAAGAAATTATTGATTTGCGCCGGACCTTTCACGAACATCCGGAACTGAGCTTTGAAGAAGTAGAAACGACAAAACGCATTGCAGCTATCTTGGACAACTGGGGTATTCCCTATGAAATTAATCCGGATAAACACGTAGGCCTCGTAGCCAAGCTCGCTGGCGGCCATCCGGGGAAAGCCGTAGCCCTGCGTTCGGATATCGACGGCTTGCCCGTCCTGGAAAAGACCGGTTTCCCCTATGCTTCGCAAGTAGAAGGGAAGATGCACGCCTGTGGTCATGACAGCCATATGGCCATGCTTCTCGGTGCAATCCGCATGCTCATGGACCTGAAAGATCAGATCTACGGCGACGTGTACTTTGTTTTCCAGCCTGCAGAAGAACTGGGCGTCGGTGCCAAATACATGATGCAGTTTGGCGATTGGTTCTCCAAAATCGGCGCCATTTTCGGCGGCCACATCTGGCCGACAGTCCCGGCCGGCACGATTGGCATCCGCGTCAACGAATTTATGGCTGCAGCAGATGAATTCATTATCCGCGTCCACGGCGTTCAGGCTCACGGCTCTGAACCATGGATGGGGGTCGATGCTGTCGTCGTCGGTTCGGCCATTGTCATGAACCTGCAATCCCTCGTATCGCGCGAATTCAATGCCCTCGACCCGGTCGTCATCACCATCGGTACCTTCCAATCCGGTGACCGTTGGAACATCGTCAGTGGCGAAGCCGAACTGCGCGGCACGACACGCTATTTCCGCAAGAAGCTGAGCAAGGATATTCAGGAAAAGATGAACCGCGTCATTCAGGAAACAGCCAAGGCCTACGGTGCTACAGCAGAATTTATTAACAACCTGGCCGTCATGCCGACAGTCAACGACCCGGAATGTACGGCTATTGCCCGCCAGGCCGTAACGGAAGTCCTGGGCGCAGAAGCTATTCACGAAAACGATCTCGTCATGGGCGGCGAAGATTTCTCCTTCTACCAGGATCAGAAACCGGGCTGCTTCGTCTTCGTCGGCACATACAATCCCGACTGCAATGCTGTCTATTCCAACCACAGCAATTACTTCACTATCGATGAAACAGTACTTGCTGGCGGCTCCCGGGTTTATGCCCAAATGGCTATCGACTGGCTTGCGAAAAACCGCTAAAGCAGGACTAGAAGAACGTTCTATGCATAATTTTGATTAATACGTTTTTAAGTTTGAATAACACTTCTATTATCCTTTTCTTTACAATTCAGTCATATTGTATATAATATTAAGTAAAGGGTAAAAAAATATTGATACATAATAATTTTCTCTCCTTTTTTTAAGCCTCTGCAATAGAATTGTAGAACGCATTAGGAAAAGTGAATTTCCAGGCATACGCGAAATGAACGCAACGAAAGGACGTCCCCAAACCTGCTTTCCTTGCAAATTTCTTTCGCCGGCCGCACAGAATGAACAAGGATGGTGTTTACAACATGAATTGGGAAACAAAAATGTCAGCAAAAGTACAGGCTATTCCGCCTTCGGGCATTCGTAAATTCTTTGATATTGCCAACCAGATTCCGGGCGTCTTGTCCCTGAGCATTGGCGAACCGGACTTTGCTGCGCCGGACAAAGTATGCGAAGCTATGAAAAAGAGTATCGATGACCGTCAGACCAGCTACACGGCCAATGCCGGCATCATCGAACTGCGTCAGGAAATTGCCAAGCTTTTCCATGAACGCTATGGCCTGGACTATGACCCGAAAGATGAAATCCTCGTAACCGTCGGTGCTTCCGAAGGCCTCACGATGGCCCTCCTGGCCCTGACCGAACCGGGCGATGAAATCCTTATTCCCGATCCGGCCTACGTTGCCTATCCGGCTGCTGTCCGCGCTGCCGGCGGTGTTCCCGTATTCGTACCGACCTATGCCAAAGACGATTTCAAAGTAACCGTCGAAGCACTGGAAAAACTCGTTACACCGAAGACGAAAGCTATGGTTATCGGCTACCCGAATAACCCGACCGGTACGGTCATGACTGCCGAAGAATTGGCTCCTATTGCCGAATTCGTCAAAAAACACGACCTCGTCGTCATGAGCGATGAAATCTATTGCGAACTTATTTATGACGATGCTAAATTTACTTCCTTTGCCAAACTGCCAGACATGCGCGAACGGACCATCGTCCTCAATGGCTTCTCCAAAGCCTATGCCATGACCGGTATGCGTCTCGGCTATATCTGCGCACCGCGTGAAGGCCTGGCCCAGATCCTCAAACTGCACCAGTACATGATCATGTGCGCCAACACCCAGGCCCAGTACGGTGGCGTCGTAGCCCTGCGAGACTGCAAAGCCGAAACAGAAGCAATGCGTCAGGAATATGACCGCCGTCGTAAAGTCATTTACAAAGGCCTCGTTGACATGGGCCTGCCGGTCTTCCAGCCTAAAGGTGCCTTCTATATCTTCCCGGATATTACCTGCACAGGCATGACCAGTGCCCAGTTCTGCGAAACCTTGGTAAAAGAAGAAAAAGTAGCTGTCGTACCGGGCTCTGCCTTTGGCGAAGCCGGCGAAGGCTACGTCCGTATCTCCTATGCAGCCAGCATGGAAACCATCGAAGAAGCCCTCAAACGGATGGCCCGCTTCGTAGCAAAATATCGCAAATAAGCACCTTCTGATACACGTATAAAGGCCCCGGCACGCGGACAACCATTGTCCTTGTGCCGGGGTCTTTTGATTTTTTTTAGGAGAAACGCCCAGCCATTTGTCCACTCTGACCAGGCTGCACACTCCCCATAGGTTTTTCTTTTTTCCTCACACCGTCGCCATATGTTATAATAAAGAAATATAAGAGAGGGGTATTACGCAACGTGCGCTACGGAAAAGGAGACAACACATGAGACGAAAAGGTACGAAAATCTTGGCAATGTGCGTATTGGCAGGCCTATTTAGTGGCACGCTTCTAGGCGCCCAGGGAGCTGCCATTACAGATAGGACTGTCCTGAACGACTTATCCGTCGTCCCACGGCAGACGATGACCGATGCCAACGCCGTGCAGCCCGTCACGACGACACCGAACCTGCGCCTGCAGGTTACGGACGCGGCACTCCATGCAGCAGGCTTTCCCTTTACAGCAGCCTACCGGCCTATTTACGTCTACGGTCAAGCCGTTACGGGTGAACAAGATGTGACGGGCCAGAATGTGATCGTCCAAGGCGGCTCCCTAGCCGGTGTCATCGCCGGTGTCAGTACAGGCGGTGCTGTCTGGGACAACAGCCTGACTGTAGAAAAGGGCAGCTTCGGCACCCTCAGCGGTGGCAATAGCCTGGCCGGTCCGGCTACTATCAATCGCGTAATCCTCAAGGGCGACGCCCTGGCAGGCACAGCCTATGGCGGTAAAACGGAAAGAGGCTATGTCAGCGGCAATCGCGTCACCGTCGCCGGTGCTACAGCGACGACTGTATACGGTGGCCAAAGCCAGAGCGGCGGAATGATTGCCAATGCCGTTCACGTAAGCGACGAAGCCAAGACGGCCTACGTCTATGGCGGCCGCAGCGAAAGCGGTGCCGTCCGTTCATCCGTCGTTACCTTTAGCGACAGTACAGCCCTGACCCTCGTCGGTGGCCGTAGCGCTTCCGGTGACGTCTTGAATAATCGTGTTACCTTGACCGATGGCACGGTCCGTCAATACATCTTAGGCGGCCAGAGTGAAGACGGCCTGGTCAAACGCAATCAGGTCATCCTGGAAGAAGGTACTGTCAATACTGCTACAGGCGGGCAAAGCGAACATGGCCAGGCTGTGAGCAATATTGCCGTCCTCAACGGCGCCACCGTCTCAGGTGCACTCATTGGCGGCTGGTCCGGGTCGGAAAAAGCCGAAAAAAACTGCGCTATCCTGAAAAGCGGCAAGGCCCGGGAAATTACAGGTGGCCAAAGCTTAACGGGGACAGGTACCCATAATATAGCAGCCATCGACGGCGGCACCATCCTGCGCGGCGCATACGGCGCCAGAGGCCTTACAGCCGATCTCAGTCATAATGAAGTCGCCCTGCGTGGCGGACACAGCCCTATTATCTACGGTGCCTGGGCAGAAAAAAGTGGCAACGTATCAGACAATACCGTATTCCTGGAAAAAGGGACCTTCCAATACGTTGCTGCCGCAAAAACTGACGACGGTACAGCCCGGGACAACACGGTCATTTGGCGCGGCGGCAACTTCAAGCACGATAATAAAATGGGGGACTGGACAGTCCTGGCCGGGGCCAGCATGCCCTCTGCGTCGGCAGGGGAAGCAATCGATAACAAGCTCTTCCTGCACGTTACCAACCGCCGCGTCGATCTCCTCACAGGCTTTCAACGCATTTACGTTCACATTCCGGCCAACACCGCAGCCGGCGACACGATCCTTACCCTTACAGGGAAAGACACACCGACAGACCTGCGCCATGCCCACGTTTATGTGACCTTGGACAACGCGAGCCAGCTCAAACCGGGCGATTCCGTCCGCATCCTGTATAACCCGGCCGGCCTGGTTACAGAAGAAACTACCTTGGGCACGTACGCAGAAGCAGGCGCTGACACAGCCAAACTGCAAGTCCGCCTGAGCGATGCCCACACCATTACGGCCACAGTCATCCGCGCCGCCTCGCCTGACGAAGGCAGCAAGGCACAGGAACCGATACCGGAGGGTATGCTGGAACAACAAATAATCGAAGAATAATGTAAGAAAACCGCCCAGCCTGCAGGTAACGACAGACTGGGCAGTTTTTGTGTGTTTCGCATAAGCTTTAGTTAATAAAAAGGAAATCCTCCTACAGGTGTCGAATAGTCTATATAAATGACAACGGTATTTTTTTATGTCACGGAGGAGGAGCTGTATGCGGAAAATATTCCTTGCCTTTTTTCTGTTCTGTAGTCTGGCCATAGGCTTTGTACCGGGAGGTATACTGCCTGTTCAGGCCGCGTATGGCGGCGCACCTCAGCTGGTACAGATTGCCGACCTGCAATACAAGGATTTCTACTATGCCGTCTGGGCCCATGGAGGTGCGACGGGCTCGCGTCTGGAATTCAAATACTTGGGTGGTACTCCCTATGTGCGTGGTCAATCCTACGACGCCTATGCCTTCGGTGCCCGCTGGCAAGATGCACCTGGCGTACACGGAGCGATGATCAGTGCCTATACCAACAAGGCCGGCGCCGTTTCTAAGCTCACCATTACTGCCAACAATGACATTCCCCTTTCCCGTGTCGAAGCCTACGCAGCCGCTGCCGTAATCATGGGCACCTTAGGTGTGGACGATAGTGCCGCCCAGAGCCAGGTGACCCAACTGCGCGACGGCAATATGCCTGGTCTCCTGACCATTTGGAACGCCGCAGGAAACAGGCGCATCGTCATTACGCAAGAAATCGTGGCGCCCAATATCCTGAACCTGCGCATGACAGCCTATAATCGGTGAGACGCTGACTACATGCCAATGCCTTAATACAGCAGCCTCTTTGTCACTCCTATACAGACAAAGAGGCTGCTGTTTTTTCGTTTAGTATGAGTCGTCACCTGCGTAGGCATCACTGCGATTCGCCCCATACATAGCTATAAGCTTTTTGCGGAAAAGATTTGCTATAGGCGAGAAAACCTGATATTTTTTCCAGATAATGTACATTTTGACCTCTAAGGCCGGTTCCAGAGGCCGGAAGGTCAGGCGTGTTTCTTCGCTTGTATTGGCCAGGTGTTCAAAGGTAAGGAGCGATCCCAGTCCCTGGCGGACACAAATGGTGCCGTTGTAGGCCAGGTTGTCCGTACCGATGAAGCGGAGCTGGTCTGTTTTTTCGCCACACCAAAGGGGCATGTCAAAGCGGATGCATTGCGGCGAGCAGATGAGATCCTCGTCCAGGAGATCGTCTACCGTGATGGCAGTCTTGGAGGCTAAGGGATGGTCCTTGCGCAGGACCAGTCCCCAACGGTCTGTGCCGGGGAAGATGAGGTAATTGTATTTTGAGAGATCCGGCGGTTCGGCAATGACGGCAAAGTCCAGTAGCCCCCGGTCCAACCGTTCTGCCAAGGGATCCGTGTCGGCACTAAAAAGGTGGAAGCGAAAGCGCGGATACGTAAGGCGAAATTCCTTAATGGCCTGTGCCAGGTAGGCGATGAGGTGTGATTCGGCACAGCCAATGGACACGTCGCCACCGGTGATTTCATCTAAAGCGGCAAATTCATCTTCCGTCTTATCAACCATTTCCAATATATCTTCAGCACGATTGCGCAGCATCATGCCGGCGTCTGTAAGAATGAGACCTGCCCGCGTACGGCGAAACAATTCATGATGAAGGTCGCTTTCCAGTTCCTTCATTTGCTTGGACAAAGCCGACTGGGACACGTGCAGCTTTTGCGCTGCTCTGGTCATATTTCCTTCGCGGGCAATTTCTACAAAATACCGTAAGAGTCTGATTTCCATAAACGTCACTTCCTTTTCTAATTTTCCCTATAGGAATAATATAATATGAGAAATGCATGTTAGCAATACCTCGGCTCCTGTTTTATACTATAGCCATGGAACTATATGAACCGATACGGATCCCGCCTGGCCGTCAGAAGAGGTCTGTATCGGAAAAGTTACCCAAGGGAGGTGCGACCATGGCAGAGGCGACAGATTTCTTGGCCATGCTGAAGGAAAACCTGCAGGACATGGGCTGCAGCGATGCAGAAGTTGCTGTCTGCCTGGAGCTGGCGAAAAGGAAAAACCAGACCGCCTTGCGCCGGCAGCTTCTGGAACACCAGCGCAGTCTCCGCAAAGCCTTGCACGACCAACAAGCAAAATTGGATTGCCTAGATTTCTTATTATACAAAATCGGAGGTACGTAACATGACACTGGGGAAAAAGAAAAAGGCGCTTCTCGCAGCGGCCGTATTCTCAGGCTTGATCTTTATGATAGGAGGAAATACGATGGTACACGCAGCAACACCGGTAACAGAATTAGCACAGGCATCACAAATGAAGCGGTCCACGATTACGCCGCTCACCAATGACAGCCGTGTCTTCAAACTAGATAAGGACATTGAAACAGCGAAGGTAACCTTTGACAACCGCTATGGCTATACCGTAGCAGGTCACCTGTATTTGCCGAAAAACTTCGACGCCCACAAGCAGTATCCGGCCGTCGTCATTTCCGGTCCCTTTGGCGCCGTAAAGGAACAGGTCAGCGGACTCTACGCCCAGGAACTGGCCAAACGGGGCTTTGTCACCATCGCCTTTGATCCGTCTATGACTGGCGAAAGCAGTGGTACACGCCGCAACATGGGCTCGCCGGATATCTTTACAGAAGACTTTAGCGCCGCCGTCGACTTCGTGAGCAACCTGAAATTCGTTAATCCCGACGAAATCGGCGCCCTCGGTATTTGCGGCCTTTCAGGCATGGCCCTTACGGCGGCTGCCAACGACACGCGCATCAAGGCAGTGGCCACATCGGCTATGTACGACATGTCTGAAAGTATCAGCGACCACTACAAAGGCGCCTATTATACGCCGGAACAGCGGCAGATCGTAAAACATCACTTGGCAAAGCTGCGCGATGCCGAAGCGAAAAGCGGCGAAGCCATCCGCGGTGCTCACGAATTGGGCGTCAATGCCGACGGTACAGTCCAAACCTTCGACGTCATGTTCCCGGACAAGCTGCCAAAAGACGCAGATCCTGTCACGACGGAATTCTACAACTACTACGTCGGCCGGGCTTACCATCCCCGTGCCATCAACTCCAACACCTCAGCCTGGGACTCGACTACACCGTACGGCTTCTTCAATTTCAATCTCATGGAAAATATAGGAGAAATCAGCCCGCGGCCGGTGCTTCTCATTACAGGCGAAAAAGCCCATTCCAAATACTTTGCTGATGAAGTCTACGAAAAACTAAAAGCACCGAAGGAGGAAATCGTCGTACCTGGCGCTACTCACACCGATTTGTACGACCAAATGGACAAAATCCCCTTCGCAAAACTGGCTGCATTCTACAAAGAAAATCTAAAATAAGACACGAGCTTCCACCTGGATGTTTGAGGTGGAAGCTATTTCTACTAAGGAGCTGGAAACCTTGAAACTACTCGCACTTAACGGCAGTGCCCGCAAAGACGGCAACACAGCCATCCTTCTCAATACGGTCCTCGACGTGGCCCGTGCGGCAGGCATCGAAACAGAACTCATCCAATTCGGCGGCACCATCATCGAACCGTGTAAAGCCTGTTGGGCCTGTGGCGGCAAGAAAAACTGCGTCCACCAAAACGACAGCTTCCACGATGTCTTTGAAAAGGTCGTAGCTGCCGACGGCCTGCTCCTAGGCTCGCCTGTCTATTCGGCCAACGTATCTGCCAATATGCAAGCCTTCCTCGAACGGGCGGCTGTCGTCGCCGACATGAACCCGGGCCTCTTGACGCATAAAGCCGGTGCCGCCGTCGCTGCTGCCCGCCGGGGCGGTGCCCTCAACGCCATCGATACGATGAATCATTTCTTCCTCAATCACGAAATGTTCGTCGCCGGCTCTACATACTGGAACATGGTCTATGGCCAGCTTCCGGGCGATGTCAATCAAGACGCTGAGGGCTTGGCCAACATGAAAAACCTGGGCCAAAACCTCGTATTTCTGCTGAAATTGCTGGAAAAAGCAAAATAGTACAAGACCTGGCTGCGTTGGTTAGGTGTACGACACACTCGAATATGTTATACTATGAGTACCTTTTCAGTGCCACACAGAGGCACGTGATTTTGTCTACTTTTGGAGGGGAAACTATCATGGAAAATATCTTTACGAGCAAGAAAAAACTGGGCTTTGGCCTCATGCGCCTGCCCTTGCTGGATTCTAATGACGCCGGCAGCATCGACATCAAAACGACGAAAAAAATGGTCGACGCATTTATGGAACGGGGCTTTACGTACTTCGACACGGCTTGGATGTATTGCAACTTCAAAAGCGAAAATGCCGCCAAGGAAGCCCTCGTCGACCGTTATCCCCGCGACACCTTCACCTTGGCCACGAAGCTTCACGCCGGCTACCTGAAGACCAAGGAAGACCGGGACCGCATCTTCAACGAACAACTCAAAAAAACCGGTGCCGGCTATTTCGACTATTACCTCCTGCACGACATGGGCACCGGCCACTACGAAATCTACACCAAGCTGGACTGCTTCAACTGGCTCGCCGAAAAGAAACGGCAAGGACTGGTGAAGCATATGGGCTTTTCCTTCCACGATAATGCTGATTTCCTCGACAAAGTCCTGACAGAACACCCGGAAATCGAATTCGTCCAGCTCCAGCTGAACTACCTCGACTGGGATAGCGATGGCATTCAGTCCCATCAATGCTACGACGTAGCCACGAAGCACGGCAAACCGGTCATCGTCATGGAACCTGTCAAAGGCGGTACCTTGGCCCATGTACCGGAAAAAGTAGCCCAAGCCTTCAAAGCCTGTCATCCGGATCTGTCCATTCCTTCGTGGGCCATCCGTTTTGCTGCCTCCCGGCCAAACGTCAAGATCGTCCTCAGCGGCATGAGCAATATGGAACAACTCGAAGACAATATGAGCTACATGGAAGACTTCGTCCCCTTGAATGGAGCAGAAGAGGAAATCATCGCCAACGCTGTGAAGACAATCAATGAAAGCATTGCCATCGCTTGCACAGGCTGTTCCTACTGTGCCCCAGGCTGTCCCATGCACATTGCCATTCCGAAGTATTTCTCCTTATATAATACGGAAAAACAAGAACTGGCCACCAAAGCCTGGACACCACAAGGCGAATACTACGAACGCCTGACCCATACCTTCGGCAAAGCCAGCGACTGCATCGAATGCGGCCAATGCGAAGGCGTCTGTCCCCAGCACCTGCCCATTATAGAAGACCTCAAACTGGTAGCCAAGGAATTTGAGTAACATAACTCAATCGTCATACCGTTTAGCACCTGTCTTAATTGAGACAGGTGCTAATTTTTTTTGCAAACTGTCTATTTAGAGAAAACAGTATATCTCATTAGATACGCTTCTGTTTTAATGATATATTTTATCATTTATCGTAATTAAAATATCGGTTTTGATATAAAATAAACTATAGTATTTTTAATGCTTTATTTGTCATAAAATTTTACATAAGCTTTTTTAACGTATTTTTATAAAAATAATGTCAATATATTGCATAAAACTAAAAAATAATCGAATATTATACTGAAATTTGAATATTATTGGATAATAATTATTTGTGGAGTAAAAATAAAACTTATTATAACTTGATTTATTAATTTATAAAGATTATTATATAATTAAGAAAGAAAATAAGGGGTTTCCATATATATTACTAATGATATAAAGTATAACATTACTGTGTGAGAGGAGTGTTTATTATGAGAACGACTAATTCGAAACGCCTAAGAAGGCAAATATTAGCAAGCTTGCTCCTCGCAGGCACCTTGGGGTTTGTTGGTGTGACTGGAGTAGCACAGGCTCTCACCGTGTACAAAGTGTCTGGTACGACTGAAACAGACAACTTTTATCACAATCTGACGCCTGTAGCAGCAACCTATAACTATGGCAGTATTACAAATAATACATTAATCTCTCAAAGTGCAGATGTAGCTACAGGTGGCGGTATTTATTCGCAAGCCGTCTTTGCCACTAGCGCTAAGACTCGCGTACAACCGATCATTACGATTTACGGTCCCGTTTCCAATAATACAGTGGCAGCTATGAAGTATCGCGCTGAAGGCGGCGGCGTATTCGTAAAGGGAGCCAATGTACGGTTCGTAAATCAGCCCATTACAGATAATAAAGCCATCGGTGCGTATTTTGCCCATGGTGGTGCAGTCGCTACCCATTACAGTGGTGGTACAGACACCTACCAAGGCGCAACGTATCCCTACCTCGTTCCGGCAAAGGTTACTTTTTTTGCTACAACCGGCAATGATGTTTCCTATACCGGCAATGACATTCAAGCAGGTGAAATGAACCAATTTGATGAATATGGCGGAGAAGCCATTTCTCCTTCCGGCGGCGGTTTCTTATCGCTCTTTGCCTACGGGACGGCAGTTTTTAATACCTACGATGGCGCATCGATCACCGTCGGCAATGAAACTCCGGCCACTGCTACAGAAGACTCTATTTCCAGTGCCATCGTAGTGGACGGCAGAACGGATGTCCCGGAACCGGCGATCATCAAGGCCGGTACGGGCACACTGACCATCAACAGCAGTCTCAACAGATACTACGGCACATTTACCCAGCAGGCCGGCACGGTCAACCTGAACCAAGACCTGAACTGGGCCAACAAATATGACCTTCAAGCGGGCACGTTGAACCTGAAAAATGTTACGCTGGACAATATGTATGACAAGCTGAAGCTGGAAAATCTGGAAAGCACCATCGATCCGGCTGACAGCAACGTATTACATACGTCGACATACCTTAAGTATTTTAATAAAACCTATGACCATACCATCGTAAATTCCAAGGGCAGCCTCGTTACGGCAGCGGACACGACCGTCAACGCCCAGAACGTTACCTTAAAAGATGGCGCTGCCATCGATGCCCAAGGGATTCTGAATATCGCAGGTGATCTCTCAGCTGATGCTTCTACGGTTACGGCTCCGAATGCCACCATTAGTGGCAGCGTTTCCTCGACGGGCGGCTCGGCTGTTTCCTTAGGCGGCAGTAATCTGAGCCTGAGCAAGATCAACGTCGATAACACGAGCGGCGTCACCCTCACGGGCGGTACCCTCACAGCTCCGACGCTCGCCGATGCCATCACCGGCGGCGGTAAAGTGACTCTCGACGGCTCGGCTACGCTGGCAACGTCGGCAAACCAGATCTTCACAGACGCCAACACGACAGAAACGACGGCCAGTGCCAATGGCCTCACGACAGGCGCAACAAACTCGGTCAACTTCAAAGCCGGTACCTTGTCCCTGGGTGATGACTACAGCTACGCATACTTGACGAACATTCAAGGCGTCATGGACGGCCTCGACGATTCCACAACGGAACTCGTCATGACCGGTAATCTCGTCGATTCGGGCGAAGTCCAGGGAACCGTTTCAGCCGGTACGGCTAGTGCCGTTGGCAGTGACACCTCCCTCGATCAGGTTACTGTCGATACGAACGATAAGAACCTCCTCGTCGGCGCCCCGGCCAGCACGTCGACAACAACGACGACGAGTGTACCTGAAGGCTTCAGCGTTGCTTCCCTGGATATGGGCGATGCCACAAGCGTTACCGTTACGAACGGCCAGTCCCTGACCCTCGGTGGCAGCACGACAACTGATGTCATTCAGACCACCGATAATACCCAGGCCAATATGGCACTCGACTCGGGCAGCAGCCTTACCATTGGCAATAGCGCCGTAGCGCCTACGCAAGCGCTGAACGTCAACGCTACAGTCGCCGCCACGGATAGTACGGTCACGACCAACGGCCAGACCACCGTTACGGGCGACGTCAGCCTGACAAACTCGCAGCTCACAGCAAGCACCGGCTCTGTCACCTTGGCAAAAGACCTGACGACGAGCGGTACGTCCAGCGTCTCCGGTAATGTCAACGTCGCAGGCAATCTCACCACGACAGATAGCAGTGCCGTAACGACCAATGGCACGACCGCTGTTTCCGGCGACCTAACGACAGGCACTGGCAGTACATTGGCGACCAATGGTACGACCAGCGTCTCTGGCGATGTGACGACAGGCAGCGGCAGTACACTGACGACCAATGGTACGACCAGCGTCTCTGGCGACGTGACGACAGGCAGTGGCAGCACAGTCACGACAAACGGCACGACCAACGTCGCCGGTAATCTTAACCTCGCAGACACGAACCTCCAGTCCCAGACCGGTACAGTCAGCGTCGCTAATGACCTGAATACCTCCGGCACGTCTACCATCACGGGCAACGTCGACGTCAGCGGTGCCATCACCGGTGCTGGTGAAAACACGACATTGAACGTCGGTACCGGCACAACACCTGCTCAAATCACGGCAGCCAGCGTCGATATGGGCGGCGGCACCTTCGTCCTCGACCCGGATTGGACCGGTGGCGGCCAGAGCCAGGGCACGCAATCAGCCGTAGGCACCTATGTCAATACACACAATGTCTTCAGGCAAAACATTACCGCCGCCATCGGTACGACAGATAAGAGCCTCGCCCTGAACATCTTTAAAGACACAGGCCTTTCCTGGAGCGACACAGGCGTCCTGTCAGCCCTCTACATGCATGGCAGCCAAGACATGTCTACAGTCGGACTCTTCATCGACGGTACATGGACACGCGACATAGCCTTACCGGCAATTCCTGCCTATGGAGAACTGGTTATTGGCGATAAGACGATCATGATGGTCAACGGCAACGCCTTCTCCGGCAGCCAGCCTGCGGCCCTGACTAATCTGAAGAGCGTCAGCATCGATGACGGTGCCAAGCTCTACATCGAGGGTGCTACGAGTGGCACGACGTACAATATCCTGAGTGGTACGGACGTCAAATCCAACAACGCTTGGTACAGCGATTCTGGTGTAGCTTCGCCGTCGAACGTTTTCGTCCACAGCAAGCTCCTCAAGCTCGTTGGCGCTGACGGCAACGGCACGAGCCAGTTCTCTGTCAAGGCAGAAGCCCAGGACGCCAGTCTGGTCTATGGCAGCAGCCTCGTAGATCCGGCCGTCGTCACGGCAGGTGTAGCTGCGAACGGCAAGGCAGGTGACTTCTTTACTACCGCTGCTGACGACCGCGTCAACCCGACGGCAGCCCGGCAGGTAAACGCTCTAAACAGCGCTGCTTCTATGACAGAACTTGCAGGCGTGCAGCATGGCCTGTATACAGCTAATAACCTCTTTGATTCGGCAGTGATGAACCACCTGGCCGACCTCGATCGCAGCGATCAGGACACGGACATTTGGGCACACTACCTCCATGCGAAGGAAGACATCAGTGGTCTGGGTCTCACAGGCCTCGGCGGAGCTACCTATGACGCACAGTACAACGGCGTCATCGTCGGCTCAGACTTCTACAAGAAACACAACGCTGTAGCCGGTGCCGCATTCACGTACATTGATGGTTCCATAGACGGCAATACGGCAACAGCAGCGACAAGTAATGACGCTGACTACTACGGACTGAGCCTCTATGGCCGCCTCCTTAGAGGCAAGACGACGTACTTGGGCGACATCTCCTGGCTCCACGGCAAGAATGATATTACCCAATACAACAGCCTCAACGAACTGACGGGATCCGTATCGTCGAACGCCTTCAGTGCCGGCGTCCGGGCTGAGCAAAATTACAAGGCCGGAAAAGGCACTCTTACACCGTACGTAGGACTCCGCTACGCACACCTCGACTTCGGGGACTACACAGATAGCCTGGGAATTCACCACGACGGCGACACAGCCAACCTCTGGCTCGTACCGGTCGGCCTGCGCTACAGCCAGACCAGCCAGCACGGCAGCTGGATGCTGAAACCGATCGCTGAAATAGGCTACCTCTGGACAATGGGCGACCGAACCGGTATGGAAACGGTCAGCCTCGATGGTACAGCCAACGCCTTTGGCTATGACATCGCCGACTCTGGTACCTTCTACGGCCGCTTAGGCCTGGAAGCCACAAAAGGCGACATGACCTACGGCATCGGTTACCAGTACCAGAAAGGCGACAGCGTCCGTAGCAACACCTGGATGGCCGCCGTACGGTATAAGTTCTAAGTTCTCTTTTAGCTCTAGGTATTTGAACTACCTATCAAGAGCAACGTTTTAGTTCCAACCCCTCACACAGTAAGAAGAACGGCAAGGCATAAAAATGCCTTGCCGTTCTTCGATTTCCACGCTTTCCCAAAATGCTGTCCCCGCGTGCTTTCCCTGTGCTTTCCCACTGTGCTTTCCCCGCGTCGGGGAGAGTACTCGCGGCCTTGTGCCGCGAGGGAGAGAGGCCGCCCAAGTAACACTGAAAGTGCATAGATAACGAAGCCGCGAGGGAGAGAGGCCGCCCCAGTAGCCAAGATACTTTCTGCGGGCAACGGGGGATAGAGGCGAAACGAAGTAGCCACTGTGCTTTCCCCGCGCCGGGGAGAGTACCCGCGGCTTCGTCCGCGGGGGAGAGAGGCCGTCCCAGTAGTCCAAAATGCTGTCCCAAAACCGCAAGGGAGAAAGGCCACCCAAGTAGCTAAAAAAATCACAATAACCCAAAAATATACATCCATAAGACTTATACGAATCGCATCATTTTATCTTGTGGAAATTAACTCATTGAGATAGAATATAACTGAAGAAATATAGCCCAATACAACCGAAGAGGGGAGGTTATGAATATGAAACAGACAGCAAAATGGGCCAAAAAAAATAGCAGTGATGTCATCTGGTGGAAACAAGAACCCATCGAAGAACGAGGTGTCATTTTTTCTTTCGACCAAATCAAAGAATATAACATGCTCCGGGACTACCCGGGCAAACTGACATTCCTGCAAAAAGAAACCTTTGACAGAGAAAACCCATTCTGGCAAAACTACTTCGAACAGCTAAGAACCCGCAACACCAACAGCCCTGTAGACATCCATCAAGTTGCCCGAATGGACTCCTTTCAATATATGCCGTACTATCTGAGAAACAGCGACTGGTACTACAAAGACCGGGAAACAGGAGAAAACATGCCTACAGACATAGCCCCGGAAAAAGCCAGACTCAGCCTGGAAATAGCCAACGGCTACTACGATGCCCACACCCATATCCTGTACCTGGGCTACATCCCCTACGGCTGGGGCATCCGCATGGACGAAGTATACGTCTGACCTGTGCCGGTAAACGAACTTCAATTAAAAAAACGAAATAATATCAAAAAACGGATTTCACGAACCTATAATGGCTCACGAAATCCGTTTTTTTTCTTTCCCTAGCGTCTCAGCCAAACATTTACCCAATCCCTGATTTCTGCATAGGAATCAATGCTTTCCTGCAATTCCGGCAGATGCATGGCAAAAGCATGGGGCATGCCGGGATAAATGGAGAGCGTAGCCTGTACGCCGTCACTGGCGGCCTTCGCTGCCAGCTGCAGCGCGTCGTCTACGAGAAGCTCATAGCCACCGGCCTGAATGAGCATCGGTGGCAAGCCTGTCAGATCTCCGTAGACCGGCGAGACACGGGGATCTTTCGCGTCCATACCGCCCGGTATGTACGTCGGGTAGTTGATTTCATGGAAAAGATTGGCATTGCCTTCGCCGAGAATCAAATCCTTCGGCGCATTTTTGCTGCGGAAAGGCGCATCATTTTCCATCGTCGTCCACGGCGAAATGAGGACGAGCAAACCGGGCTGGGGCAGGCCTGCTTCCTTCAATTTCAAAGACAAGGCCAGCGCCAGGTTGCCACCGGCAGAATCGCCGAAGACGATGATGTCCTGCGGCTCTTTGCCCTTAGACAAAAGGTATTGATAAGCGCTAAATACATCATCTAAGCCGGCCGGATAGGGATGCTCCGGCGCCAGGCGGTAATGCACCATATAGGCCTCACGGGCATTGACTAACGTCGTCTGTAAGACCGCCCGGGCGCGATACACATTATGCAATGGAATGATAAAGCCGCCACCGTGAATCTGCAGCACCGTCCGGTCACTCGTGCCACGCGGATTAACCAAGCGTTCCAGCGGTACTGTACCAGCCATGAGATTGGCAGTATGGGACCAGCCGGCGGGAGGCACAAAAGCCCGCTTTGCCGCTGCCGGCGACTGCTCCACATAGGCGGCCATCCGCTTCTCCACATACGTTTGCAGCGCAGCCTCACGCAGGCGCAGCCCGGACTTCGGCAGCGACCAGGCAACGATGGCATAGATCATAGAAAAAATATCCTCAATAACCGTATCATTCGTATGCGGCCTGGCAGCCTGAATCACTCGGGCAGCCCGCCCTAGATCTACTGTATCTGTCATTTTTAAACCCCTCCTTCAGAAACAATATATAGTTATATAATACATAATACAAACTCTGGAAAAATCACGCAAGCGTAGTGAAAAGGGAAAATGATTTGAAACAATAAGAGAACCGGAAGGTATGTGAAGAAAAAAGCTCCCGGGGAGAGAGGGCCAACGAGATTACATGAACGCAGGTTGAAAAAATTCTTTATTAAACAATTAATTTTATAATATTGGCTCTATGATTGATTTTATCAATCATAGAGTAGTACGGCCGTAACGCGCACACAGGCGCGTTACGCTATCGACCGCGGACAAGCCGCGCCCACTTTCCCCTAGTAAGGGGAAAGCAAACAGCACCATGAAACATTGAATATATGGCTTTCAGAAAAATGGAAAATTTATTCAATTTTTTTCGTGAACTCCAGGCACCTAAAAGCGAATGACAGTACGGCCTGTACCCAAACCGGCCATTTCCACTGCGAGTGAAAGAATGTGCGCTTCAGGAAGAAAAATATATACTTTCGTATAATTGGTAATTGCATCTTTTTTTATTATAATGAAAAAGTAAAAATATAAATTAAATTATCTAACCCGATGAATGATTAGAAAGTACGTGCAAAAAAATTCATATAAAATGTAAAAAGCAAAGGTGATACATTCGAAAGTGGGGATCGCATAATGAAAAAATCCATACGTAAACTGACAGTACTTAGTATCGTGCTGGCCTGCAGCAGTGCGGCTGCTATGCCGGCAGAGGCAGCACCGCCTGCAGCGGAGCAGGTATCCCAGACTCTGGGCACGACCGATTCAGGTGTACAGCTCAATCAGACGCGACAGTATTTGGAACGTCAGCGCATAGCCCGGGAAATAGCGGCAGAACGCCAGTCGTCAGTTATTGAAGGGACGGAAACCACAGGCGAGAAGCCAGCTGGAACCGTCCGTTTTGTGCTACAAAAAATTATTATTCCCAAGTCGGACGTGCTGCCTCAGGCAGAATTGACGGCCCTGGCCAAGGAATATGAAGGCAAAGAAGTCGCCATCGAAGATTTATATGCCCTCGTCAATCGCATTAACGAACTCTATCGCACGCGGGGCTTCATCACCTGCCGGGCCTTCCTGTCACCACAGACCGTCCACGCAGGCATTGTCCACATCGACCTCATAGAAGGCAAGACGGGCTCTGTAGAAATTTCCGGCCTGGCCACGACGCGGCCAGACTACATCCGTAAGCGCATTCATCTGGAAAATGGCAAAATCCAAAATGTCAAAGACCTCAACCAAGACCTCCTGCGCTTCAACGCCACCAACGATGCCCAGCTCCATATCGAACTCAAGGCCGGCCAGGAAGCGGGCACGACAGACTACGTCATTACCGTCCGGGAACCGCAAAAGCAAATTGCCGGCATCTTTTCGGACAACGCCGGCAGCGACACGAGCGGCCTCTACCGCCTTGGCGCCTACTGGCAGGACCGGGACCTTACAGGCAACCGGGACCACCTCTTCCTGAGCGTCCTCCGTTCGGAAGGCATGAAGGCCGTTTCCTCAAGCTACAATACGCCCATCAATCACATTGGCACCCGGGCAGGCCTTTCCTTTACGTCCAACAGCGTCCACATTACAGACGGCTACTTTGAACCCTTAGGCGTCCGGGGCCACGCCTACGCCCTGACGGCCTTTATCACGTCGCCTATCGTCACGTCAGATACGCGCAAATCCCAGTGGGGCTTTGAATACGGCCACCAGAAATCGAAGACCGATTACGGCACCAGCCTGGGCCTGCGTTCCCACTGGACCGACGACACGATCGACTCGCTCTTCCTATACTACGACCAGCTGGACTTTGGCAAATCCACTGTCTTTTACCAAAAGCACGGCTACCGGACCGGCTGGTACACAAACCTTAACGACCAGACCCGTTCCTTTGGCAAATACGAAACGACGATGCTTTATCAGAAACTGTTCCGGTCAGGCCAGCAATGGACCTTGCGCCTGGACGGGCAGCTCGCCAGCACGCAGTACCTGCCGTCAGCTGAAATGTTCTACCTCGGCGGTATGTACAGCGTCCGCGGCTACAAGGAAAGCCTCCTCGGCGGCGACGGCGGCTTTTCGGCCAGTGCGGAATACAGTTTTCCCCTGGCTAAATCGCATACCCTCAAAGGCTATCTATTCGTAGATGGCGGCCGCGTCTGGGGCAGCAGTGCCTTTGGAGACCGGAGCCTCATGGGCACCGGCGCCGGACTGACCCGTGATCTCAACGACCACATGTCCCTCAACGTAGCCTTAGCCTTCCCCCTCATCCGCACCATCAACGGGGAAGAACAAGGCCGTACGCGTATTCATTTTTCCTTCAACAGCGCTTTCTAAGGAGGCATGACCTGTGAGTAAACGACGTAACCACCATAAAAATAAGCGCCCTGGCGCACTGCCTATAGAGAACCAAAAACGCCTGACCTGGCAGGTCCTTTCGGCCGTCACGACGGCAGGCTTCCTCCTGACGCCCTTCGCTGCCCAGGCTGCCGAGATTACAGACGTAAACGGCGCTTCCGCCGTGGCTAAGACGACCAATGGCGGCAATGGCGTAACCATCAGCGATGTATACGCCCAAAAGCTGAACAATGGCAACGCCATCAACCACTTTAAAAACTTCAAACTCGACCAAAACGACGTGACCAACCTCTATTTCCACACCAAAGACAAGCCGGCAGAGGAATCAGCCAACCTGGTCAACTTCGTCGACAACCGTGTGGACATCAACGGCACAGTAAACGCTATCCATAATAAACAGATCGGCGGCAACCTCTATTTCCTCGGCTCCGAAGGCATGGCCGTCGGCAAATCTGGCGTCATCAACACGGGCTCCCTCTATGTCATGACGCCGACGTATACCGTCGCCTCAGACAGTGGCGAAATGGACTTTGACACCCTCTCCGACACCCTGGCAAATAACCAGAATGAAGAGACCACGAAAGCCACCCTGGCCAATATCCAAACGGGCCATTGGTCTGTCCCGGTCAATCCCAGCGGCACCATTACCATCCTCGGCAAGGTCAACGCCACAGGTGATGTGAAGCTCTATGCCCCGCGCATTGCCGTGGGCAAGAGCATTACGGGCAAACCCTTCGATGACGTGGCCGCAGATGGCACGACAACCGGGGCAGCCATCGAGACCGGCATAACGGACTTTTCGAACGTCGTCAGGCTTACACCGGAGCAACAGGCCAATGCCGGCCTGACGAAGCTCAACGTCACAGCCAGCGGCAACGGGGACATCGTCTTTGCAGCCAAAGCGGAATACGAAGAATTCGTAGACAAGGCCTTCGAAGACTTTGGCAGCAGCCTGGGAATGCACGTCAACGAAAAGAAAGCCGTTAAAGCCAGCATAGAAAACTACGGTACCCTTACGGCTGCCGGCAATGTACAGCTCACAGCCGAAGCGACCAATGGCAACCTCGATAAGGCAATTATCGACGCGGCCAAAGCCGTAAAAGACGGTACGCAGTATGCCGGCGACGTCGTCGTGGCTGTCGACGCCAGCGCCTTCACCAAGACCGAAGCCGAAGTCAATGTCCAAGGCAATATTACAGCGGCCAAGGACGTTGTCCTCAAGGCCAATTCAGATAACCGCTACATCGATAACAACACATCCTTTACCGATGTGACCTCCTTACTGATCAGCTTCATCAATCCAATTGGCGTCGACGTAGGTCTCCTTGAAAGCAAAGCGACGGTTACTATCGGCGCCGGGAACGAAGTAAAAGGCAAAAACGTCACAGCCGCAGCCGATGCCAATCTGATCGCCGGCGTCGGTGCCGACGTCTACGGCCGTAAGCTCATCAAAGGCTTTACAGCAGGCATTCCGGCCCCGGCCTTTACCTATACCAAAGCGGTCAACACGGCTACGGTCAACGTCGAAGGCGATCTTACGGCTACAGGCGACGATACAGTCAATGCCGACGGCTCGACGACAGCTGCGTTGCGCGTCACAGCCAATGCCACGTCCGACGTAGACAGCACGGCTGCCATGGAAGTCATAAATGGTACCGTGATTCCCACTACGGGCACGGGTACAGGTACTGGCACTGGTACGCCCGTCACACCCGTAACGGGAGGCAGCAGCGATACCGGCGACGGCCAAACGACAACGGGCTCACCCATACTGGTCACGTCCATTGCCGTAACGGACCACGAAAATAACGCCACCATCAATATGAAGGGCAAAGCCACAGCCGAAAAGGGCAGCGTCGACATGAACGCCAAGGCAGAAAATTCCCTCTACACGTCAGCCATGACCCAAGTCTCTGACGAAACCGCACTCAGCACGGCCATCGACGTCTTACCCACGACAGTACGGCCAAAGTCAACGTCAGCGGCGCCGTCACAGGCCAGAAGGATGTCACCATTACCGCCAATAACACGCTCAAGACGAACAGCCATATTGCCAACAACAACCAAGGCACGACACGCCTGCAAAATGCTTACACCGATGCCCTCGATTTTGACGGCATAATCGATGAAGTCTTCAAGATTCCTATCGTCGACAAGGCCATTGACGGTCTCCTCAGTCTCTTCTCGGACGGTGATGGCACAACAACATCACCGAAGACCTCGTGGGACCAGAAGCTCTCCCGTACGGTTTCTGTTGGGGCAGCCGTTCTGGTCGTCGACGAAGACAATACGTCGTCCGTCAACTTTGACGCCGCCTCGGTCACCAAGGCCACGACGGGCAGCCTCACGGTCACAGCCGACACGATCAACGAGGATACGATGCTCACCGCTGCCGGTACGGCCAATACCTTTAGAAATGACGACCAGACCTCAGACCCGACGACAGGCGCCATTGGCGTCCTCTTTGGCGGTATGAACCAAACGGCCGCCGTCAACGTCGCAGACGGAAAAGCCGTCCTTTCAGCCGGCAAGGACATGACCCTCAAGAGCAACACCCAAATGGATTACAACCGCGTAAACCGGATGATCGCCGCCCTTGACGAAAGCATCAAGAAGCTCGAATTTGCCATCAAGCTGGTCTCCGCCGACGGCAGTGCCGAAGGCAAAGAAATTGCAGAAAAGGCCACGCAGCTAAAGCGCTCCTTAGAAGCCTTCCAGACGAAAAACGATCCCCAAATGACCGAAATCAAGACGGATGAAATGAACAACCAGGAAACGTGGGAACAGGCCGGTGACGTAGCCAGTAATGGCGCCGATATCCTCGTCCAGGCCGGTGCCCTGACCCTGCAGGTTGCCGAATCAGGCCTCACCCTGGGAGCAGACCTCTACAATATCCTGAACAACGCCTTGTCCGTCGTCGATCAGGCCCTGACCTTTGTGGCGCCGAGCAACTACGCCAACGTCTCGGCCACGGCCTCAGCCCGCGGCGGCCAAGATACGAAACGGGCCATTTCTGCAGCCGTAACGATCACCGATTTCAACTATGACAGCCACGTCACCATCGGCAAAGACGCCAGCCTCACAGCCAATAATGCGCTCGATCTCAAGGCCAAAGAAAATATTATCGACGTCAACGTCACAGGCAAGTCCCTCTTCTGGAATAACGATGCCGACGCCGGAGCCGGTGCCGGTGTAGGCGGCAGCTTCAATTACCAGAGCCTCGACTCCAAGGGCCTCGTCAGTGTTGCTAAGGGCGCAACCCTCACGGCCGGTGATATTGACCTGGCCAGCACGTCCGATGTCTTCCACGTCGGCGCCATGCTCTCCGCCGGCTTATCCGACGGCACCGGGATTACCGGCATGGCCGCCATCACCGACAGCGACAGTGACAACCAGGTTCTCGTCGACAAGGATGCCAAGATCACGGCCAAAAAGAGTGATACAAATCAAACGGAGGGCACAGTTTCCCTCAGTGGCTATAACAATACAAACGTCAACAATGCCATTTTGGCCCTCAATGCCGGTACAGGCACGGCCGCTGCCGGTATGGCCGTCGCTATTAACAACATCGACGTCACCAACCGCGCAGCCATTGAAGACCTGGACCCGAAGGATAACCTCAACAGCACGACAGGCTTCATCAACGCCGCGGCTCTTTCGGCAGACGCCGAAACGACAGGCCTCATCAACAGCATTACCTTCGCCGGCGGGATTACCTACAGCGACAGCCGCACTAAGACCCAGGAAGAACGAAACATCCTGGACACGATCGGCGATAAGATCGACGTCGTTTCTACGGTCGTTCCGGCTACAATCAATAAAGGCGTCAGCTTCGCTTCCGGCCTGACCAAGGATTTCATCAGAATCTTCAACGGCGGTTCGTCCCAAGGCGGCGGCACACCGGCCCAGGCGCAGCAGGCAACGTCCCAGACAGCGCCGACACCGGGGGTCTTGCCGGAAAATCCGCCCTTTACTCTGGGTGCTTCCGGCAGCGCCTCCGTCAATTTGGAAACGAACAAGACAGATGCCATCATCGACGGTGCCAACGTCCATCTTGATAACGACGGCAACGTCCAAGCCGGTGCCCGCGATACGTCCTTCGTCGGCGCCTGGAGCGGCGGCGCTACCATGTCCTTCCGTACGAAAGCCTACCAAGGGAAAAGTGCCGCCTTCAGCGGTGCCGTCGGTGTCAATTACATCGACAATACCCTTACGGCTGCCATCAAGAACAGCACCCTTACAGGCGTGAAGAATCTGGACGTCGAAGCCCTCAGCGGCGGTACAGCCATCGCCTCCGGCCTGGGCGTGTCCCTCATTGATGACGGCAGCCCGGGCAACAACTTCGCCGGTGGCGCGTCCTTCTCGGTCAACCTCATTGACAAAGACGTGACGGCCCTCCTGGAAAACGACAAGGTAAACGTCGGCCAAACGGCAAAAGACCAGGCCGACATCGACGTCACGGCCTACGAAAGCGACCTGCAGGTCACAGGCGGCATCAATGCCAATATTAACAGCAGCGGCGGTACCGTCGCCGGGGGCAGCGTCAGCGTGTCCAATATTAACAATAATGTCAAGGCCGGTATCAATGGCGGCACCTTTGAAGATGTGGCCAGCGCCAACGTAGAAACCCTCCTGGCAACCAAGCAGATCACGTCTGCCGTGTCGATGGGTGTTGCCGTCGGCGGTGCAGACGGTACGACCGATAAAGCCTTTACCGGCGCCATCGTCTATAACGGCCTCCATAACCTCGCTGATGCGGCTATCTATGGTGGTGCCAACGTGACCGCTACCCAGGCCGTCACTGTCGCCTCCCACGATACGACCAGCAGCTCTGAAGAAGCCAAGCCCTTCCAGGACAAGCTCGGCGATTATTCTGATCATGAACAATTTGCCGAAAACGCCGGTATCGATACAGACGGCTCGTCATACTACAAAGATACAGACGAAAATGGCAAAGGCCTCGACACGGCCGGCCAGGCTGTGGACCTGGAAAATAAGGGCAGCCTCAGTGTCGGCGCAGCCGTCGTCGTCGCCGTATCCGATGATGCCGCCGGTGCTGCCGTCAACGTAGCCGATCGGGACATCGATTTCTCGGCCCGCATCGACAACGCCACGATCAAAGCCGCGGCCATCGCCACGACTGCCGAAGCGGACAGCTTAGGCGTCGACGTCTCTGCCGGTGTTGCCGCCGGGACACAAGACTTCGGCGGTGTCGGCAGTGTGAACTGGCAGACCCAGGCCAACGACGTCCTGGCCCAGGTCAGCGACGCAACACTGATTACGGATAAACTGGCCATCAAAGCCGACAGCAACGCCAAAGAAGTAAACGTCGCTGGTTCCGTCGCCTATGGCGGTACAGCCGGTGTCGGCGAATCCCTGGCGTACAACAAGCTCTCTAACCAGATTCACGCCTACCTCGCCGGCGGGTCCCTCCAAAGCCTGACAGCAGCGCGCGGCGTCGACCTCGATGTCACCGCTGCCAATGGAGGCGCACTCTATGCCATCGGCGCCACTGTCGGTGCCAGCCAGAAAGTCGCCCTCAGCGGGACTATAGCCGTCAACCACGGCGGCAGCGATACAGAAGCCGTCATCGGTGAAGCCGAAGACGCGGCAGGCAATATCGTAACCAAAGATAAGACGACCCTCACGAACGTAGCCGATACGAACGTCCTGGCAACGGGCAGTGACACACGCGTCGCAGCCATTGGCGACTTCGGCTTCGGCGGCTCCGTCGCCGTAGGCGGTGCCGTAGCGTACAACGACGTCGGTGGCGCCGGCACAGGCGAAACAGGGCAGAAGACCCGCGCCGCTATCGTCAACACGGACCTGACGACGACCGATGCCGGCAAGGTAGCTGTCCACGCCGGCGATACGTCAAAGCTGACCACCTTCAGCTTTGGCATCGGTGGCAGCGGCAACGTCGCCGTTCAGGGTAGTGCCGCTACGGCTCTGGTCAATAAAGATATTACAGCCGAAGCCAAAAAATCAGTCATTAAAGCCGCTGCAGGCGGTACGACAAAAGACGTAGCCGTTACGTCCGACAGTAAGAGCACGGTCACGACCAAGTCCGTCGTCGGCGCTCTCAGTATCAGCGGCGCCGGCGGTGCCGGTGTCAGCGTGGCCCGCATCAACCAGGACACGACGGTCAGCGTCACGGATAGCGAGATTACAGACACGAATACGCTCGTCCAGGCCACGGGTAACAGCGACATTACGACCGTCGGTATCGGTGCCGCCATTGCCGGTAACGTCGCCGTCTCCGGTAACGTCGCCGTCAATATCATCGGCAACAACGTCGACGCCAGCGTCGCCCGCAGCACCCTCACCAGCACAGGCAACATCGGCGTCCTCGCCAACGGCCGCGAAGACCTGGGCAACTATGCCGGCGTCGTCGCCCTCAGCGCCACCGAAGCCGGTGCCGGTACAGGCATCAGCACGAGCTACAACGAAATCAACGGCACTACCGCCGCCACCGTGACGGATAGCAGCCTCAAAGCCGACGGTACAGATGACGCAGCCGTGGCCCTCACACAGTCTATGGATAAAAATGGCGTCCAGACAGAAGCAAAGGACGGCGACCAGACCGTCAGCGACAAACGTAAAGGCGTCGTCACTGCCGCCTATGGCCAGCACGACCTTGAGAGTGTCGCCGTCACCGGCGGTATTGGCGCCTCGCCCACCGTCTCCGGCGGCGTAGCCGGCACGATTACGGTCAACAAGATCGGCGGCAGCACGAAGGCCACCGTGACCAATACGGCCATTAACGAAACGCGCACGGCAAAGGCCAACGATGACGTCACCGTCCAGGCCAAAGACCGCACGGACAGCGAAAGCCACGTAGGCTCCCTGTCAGTCGGCATTGGCGGTGCGGCCGGTATCGGCGTAGCCGGTGCCTCCGATACGCTCAGCTTTAGCCGCACGACCCAGGCGGAACTCTCCGGTAACGTTTCCGATCCGAAAAACCGCCAGAACAAGACCGTCAACGGCCGTACCATCGACGTCACAGCCGATCAGAAGTCGGACGTCGTGACCAACGCCGACGGCCTTTCCATCTCCGGTGGCGGTACGGTTGCCGCCTCGGCAGCCGCCTCCGTTGCAGCCACTAAGCTGGACGGCACGACCAAAGCCGTTGTCGACCATATTTCCAGCACCAACGACAGCCTCAACGTCAGCGCCCTGCATGATCATCATACGACCCTCGTCAGTGCCTCGGCAGCAGCCGCCGGCGCTCCGGTTGGTGCCGCTGTCGGTGCCGGCATTGGCGTCGTCAACGATGACTTTACGACTGCAGCCCTCATCGACCGGAGCAGTATCCTCAGCCAGACCCGGACTGCCGTCCAAGCCGATAGCAGCACTGAAGTCGATACGTACGTCGTCGGCGTCGGTGCCTCGTCCAGCGTCGGTGCCGGTGCGACCATTGCCGTCAATAACCTCAACAGTACGACCACAGCCGAAGTCAACGGCTCGTCTATTGGCCGCGCCCGGACTACCGGCCAGGACCAAAATGGTGCGACTACCGTCATAGCTGCCGTCACGCCGGACTTCATTGTCGACGCCCACAACCGGGTAACGACGAAATTTGATTCCGTTTCCGTTGCCGGCGGCGTCGCCGCTGCCGGTATCGGCGTCGGTGTCAACACGGTCAATACGGGCACCTTAGCCAAAGTGACAGACAGCACAGTATACGCCAAGACAGGCGACGTCAAGGCCAGGGAAGAACTGGACGTCAACCAGACGCTGACCGGCGCCACTGCCGGCGGTATCGGTGTCGGTACGAATATCATGGTGACCACCATCGGCACGACTGTCGCCACGTCCTATGGCCAGGCAGGCCCGAAGAGTGGCACCGCCAAGGGCCAGGAATTTATCGACAAGGCCAACGGGGCTCTCGATTCGCAAGACGAAAACCTGGAACACCAAGGAAAGCTCATCAATGAAGACCTCGGCATCAAGCCGACGAACGACAAAACCATCAAAGCCGGTACAGGCTCGAAGACGGATGCCGGTACACAGACCCTCGTTAGCAATAGTACGCTCACGGCCAGTGACAGCCTCAGCGTCAGCACCGACAGACAGACCGACGCAGACATTGCCTCTACGTCTGCCAACGTAGCGGCCTTAGGCGGCTTAGGCGTCACCGTTGCCGTCCTGGACGCCCAGAAAGACGCCGGCGTCACGGTCAGTGGCAAGAGCGACCTCAGCGCTGCCAACAATCTTACCATTCAGGCCAAACAGCACGGTACGACGGCCGTTACGGCCAACCAGGCGGCTGCCGCCGATGTAGCCAGCATCAGCGCTGCCTTTGCCCAGAGCAAATCAGGCGGTACGACGAACATCGCTATTTCAGGCAGCAGCCTGCAAGGCGGTACGACGACGCTTCTCGCCGAAGATACAGGAACGACCTCAAGCCAAGTCGTGGGCGTTACGTCAGCCCTGGGCTTTAGCGGCGGCGCCCTCATTACAAACGCCGAAAATGATAGCACGACCGAGGTCACCCTTGCCGGCAGCACGGCTGTTTCCAATACCGGTGCTACAACCATCCGGGCTAATAAAGGCAACACCAGCGACGCCGTAACCAAGGGCGGTGCCGTCGGTGCCGCCGCCCTGCAGGGCATCGTCGCCTATGCAGAAGATAAGGGAGATAGCAAAATTACCCTCACGGGAGCTAATAACATAAGCGGTAAAACCGTCAGTATCATGGCCCAAGGCACGCCCCGCGTCAACGCCGGCGCCTACGCCTATAACGGTGCCCTACTCGGTGCCGTCGGTGCCTCTGTGGCTACAGCCGTAGCGAGCGGACAGGTCAGCCTCACCGCAGAGAATGGCTCGTCCTTTAGTGGCGACAGCGTCACCCTGAGCGCCGCCACAGGCCAGCAGGCAGACGATAGGGGCAAGGCCTACGCAAACGCTGCAGCCGAATCCATCGGCGGGTCCGCTGCCTTAGCCGGCAGCTTCCAGGCCAACGTCGGCGACGCGTCCCAGACGACAACCGTCAACGTCAGCGTCGGCAACAGCCTCTATAACACAGGCGAACTCATCATTTCCGGCGCCAACTCGTCGGCCCTCCAGGCCAGCGCCGAAGGCGTCAGCGTCGGTGCCATTGCCAGTGGCGAAAACATTTCCGAAATGACCGGCACCCTGACGACCACCGTCAGTGCCGCCGGTGCCCAAGCAGGCAGCTCTCTCGGCAGCGTTGCCGTCCGCAGCAGCGGCTACGGCAACCTGGACAATATCTCCTTCGGTGCCGGTGGCGGCCTCGTGGGCATCAGCCCGACAGCAGCCGAAACGGATACAACCCTTACGACCGACACACAGACGAACATCAGCGGCTCGTGGCAGGCCGGCTCTTTTACGGCGTCGGCTACCAACAGCGATGACGTCGACGCTACGGCCGATTCCTTCGCAGCAGCCGTCATCGGCGCCAGCGGCTCGGAAATGACAACCAAGATCACGCACAACGCCGCCACGAATGTGGCCGCTGCGATTACCACCACAGGCGCCCAGAACTACACGGCCGTCAATACGGTCGACCACGACGTCAACCTCATGGGCAGCGGCTACGGCGGCGCAACCGTCAATGCCAACGCCGTGGAAAATACCCTGGCCTACACGGCCCAGGTCAACCTGAACAAAAACACGGTCCTCACCGGTAGCGGTGATCACGGCGCCATCACGGCCCTGGCCGCCACGACAGGGGATATGAAATACAAGAACGACCTGAAGAGCGGCGGCATCGTCGCGACCACGGCCGCGTACAGCAAAAATGACCTGACCTACGCTAACAGTGTCAACGCTACGGAAGCCACCTTGAAGACGGCCAAAGCCGGCCAGGACATTACCCTGGCCGCGACAGACAACACGTATGCCTCCTTTGAAACCATTGCCGATACCCAAGGCGGGGGCGTCGGTGCGGCCACGGCAGAAACAGAAAATACGCTCCACCGGTCCAACACGATCAGCCTGACAAGGGGCCTCGTAGAAAGCATGAACGACGTCAACCTCTACGCCGGTGCCGACCAGAACGGCATCCGTTCCGTCCTCAATTACTCGGCCGTCGCCGATGCCTACAACAAGACCATCGTGCCACTGGCCAGCGATCCTATTCTGGGCAATACCATGACCCAGACCAACCACGTCGACGTCAACGGCGAAGTCCGTTCCGTCCGCCATACGAACCTCAAAGCCGCCCAGGGCCTGACCAGCGTTTCCGAAAGCGCACGGGAATACAACAACTACACAGGTGGTGCCGGTACGGGTTCGACGACCTCTACGGCCCAAGGCACCCATACGAGCAGTGAAACGACGCAGAACTCCGTTTCCATCGGCAGCAGCGGCTCCATTACGGCCGGCATCCATACGGATCTGGACCTCACCATTGACGGGAAAACCAAAGCCGCTACGACGGCAGAGGGCAAACCGGCCCTCGACTGGAGCAGCATCAAGGCTACGGTCAATGCAGGCAGCGAGTGGTTCTCTGCCGACAGCGTCAAGCCTACCAGCGTAACCCTGACCAACACCCTCATGAGCCGCTACAACAGCCTGGCGAATGTCATTGGCCAATATTCGCCGGAATCCAATGAATACAAGGTCCTCCTGGCGGAAATGAAAGAGCTGAAAGCCCTCATGGAAACCAATGGCTTCGTCAAAAACGGTGCCATCCTCGATGAAATCACCGTCGCTGCTATCAACCTGCCGGACATCGTCGTTTCCGGCGGCAACATCGTCATCGATAGCGATGCCGTTTCCGGTACAGGCAGCCTCACTGCCCAAGGCGCCCATGCTGTCAGCGTCCTCAACCGGAGCGACCTCTACCTGAAGACCGGCGACGTCGTCATTAAAGACAAAGGCGGCACCATTACCTACAACGACAGCACCGTAGGCAAAGACCTGTCCGGCTTTAAGGGCACCCTGACGAGCAGCACGGCTAGCGGCAGCGAACCGTCCATCACCATTGCCAGCACAGGCTACGCCTCGGACAACACCAGCCCGGATATCGGCGTCTATGGCAATATCGTCAACAGTACAGGCGATGTCACCATCAAAAACGCCAACCGGAATATTTATATCGTCGGCTCGGCCAACGTCACGGGCAAGACCATCCACATTACAGCCGACCAGGGCTCTGTCAGCCAGACCAGTGAAGGCTGGCTTATCGCCGGTGCCGACCCGATTACGCGCTACCAGTTTAACGACGCCATTGCCCAAAAGATTCAAAAGTATATTTCAAAAGCCCAAACCAACGGGACCAATATTTCGTGGCTTACCAGCCAGTCCTCCTACGAAAGCTACCGGCAGGCCCTCCTGGCACACGCCGCTGATCTCGGTCTTTCTGACGACGAAAAGAACACCATCAGTACCTACAGCGCCGATGAAAGTGCCGGTATCCACGCCGGCAGCACGGTCTACATGACAGGCAAAAACGTCATCCTCGACGGCCTCGTCCAGAGCGGCTACGGCACGTACCGGACCGTCCTTACGACAGAAGACCAAAGCCGTATCAGCGCCCTCGATGCGCAGTGGCAGCGCAACCGGCGGGCCCTCACGGACGACCAGGTCATGAGCAACAATGCGTATCTCATCAACGGCGGCGGCGCGTACTACAACAGCGCCAAAGGCCAGTGGGAATACGAAGTCAAGATTTTCTACAACCCCGCTACGGGCAAGCTCCTGGCTGAAAACCTGGAACCGTCGGGCGGCAAGATCTACATCACCGGGGCCATTGCCAGCACCAACGGCAGCGGCCGCATCCTGGCCCTGGACGGCACGCCGGATATTACCATTGATACTAGCAGCGTAGCCAAGGACCTGACCCTCCACAAGATAGAAAATAAAGACCTCGAAGGCCTCATCAGCATCAGGGATACGAATACCAATACCCTCACAGAGGTCACGCGCAAGGATCAAACCGTAACCGCCACGACGGCCGCCGTAGACCCGAAGAAGGCCTATGATACGAGCCGCATGAACGCCAGCGGTACAGTCTACACGCCTGTCGCCCAGACCCTCAAATGGACCGGCGGCACAGCAGGCGACGTAAAGGTTACGAACTATGGCTACGATACGGACTTCGTTTTCTGGGGCCTCATTGACTACAATACGACAGCCGATTTCGTCGAAAAGAGCGGCGTCGATTTGGGCAAGGCTGCGACGAGCTCCCAAACGATGTCCGGCGATCAGGCCCTGGCGGCCGGCCAGGTCATCGCCAAGGGCGCTGCAGCTGCAGACTACTCGGTAGATACGAAGGTCTATACAGACGAGTACACCCAGTGGAGCCGCGTCAGCGCCAATAAAGAATACGACGGCTTCTGGGGCGAAGTGCTCGGCTACGGCACAGTAAAATACCGCTGGTCAGGTTCGCAAAACAGCTCCACCAGCAGCACCTACACTATTAAAGCAGATCATCCCATTACGACGGGCTTCATTAGCGGCGGCACAGACGCGATTTCCATTACAGCCAATAAAGACCTCAGCCTCGATGGGACCATTTCCTCTGCCGGCACGGGCGGCACGGTCACCCTGCAGAGCACTGCCGGCGGCATTAGTGCTACAGGCGGCGCCAGCGTTCTCACCGATTCGCTCACGGCCAGCGCAGCCGGCACGATCAGCCTCAACCACAGTGCCCTCGGCACGGACGCAGCCTTGTCCGTCCGAAGTACCAAGGGCGACGTCACGGTCCTTTCGGATAAAGGCAATCTGAGCGTCACCAACGGCACAGCCGGCGGCAACCTGAAGCTCCAGGCCGACGGCAATCTCACGGCTACAGGCACGCCCCTTTCAGGGAAACGCATCGACCTCATCAGCCGCACCGGCGCCATTGACGCCAAAGCCAACGCGGCGCCTGCAGCCACCAGTGCCGATACCCTGGCGGCCAGCCTCAACGCCGACGCCGCCGGGAACATTACCCTCACAAACGACAACGGCAACATGCGCATTGGCTCCATCGTCAGCCATAACGGCAACGTCAGCCTTACGACGTCCGGCAGCTTTGAAGACGCTACCAGCGGCGGCGAACTCTCCGGCAGTGCCGACAAGCTCCAGCTCTGGCAGGAGCTGGGACTCATCAGTACCGACGACGCGGCAGACAGCAAGACCGTTGCCGCTGCCAAGGCCAAGGCCGACCGCGAAGCTGCCCTGACTGTACGGGGCAACCAGCTCGCCGTCGCCTCAGAAGGCCGGCATAGCGTCACCGATTACGACGCAGCCGCCGAGGCCTATACGGCCGCTGCAAAGGGCGATGCAGACCTGCAGCAGGCCAAGAGCAACTACGAAAAGGCCGTCAAGACCAACGCCGGCGATATGGAAGCCTTGCAGGCCGCTGCGGCTGCGTACGACGCCGTGCGCAAGCAATTCCTCGTGGACCAGGGCTATACGGACTTTACAGAGGCAGAACAAGATTTCATCCTCGCCGCCAGCGACATCCGCAGCAATACGTCCTACGGCTGGAGCCAAAACGACCTCCTGTATGCCATTCAGAGCAGCGTCCTCAATGCCTCGCCGAAGAATGAAATCCTCACAGTAGAGCAGGCCAACGTCAAGGGCAATACCATTACCCTCAACGCCGCCCGCAACATCGGCACAGACGGCACGCCGCGTACCATCTCCTACGCCGACCTGACCAAGCTGGAAAATCTCCAGCTCCTGGCCCAGGCCAAAGCAGGGGACCTGACGTGGAATGCAGAGGCCCAAACGCTCACTATCCGCCAGCAGCGCCCCATTACCATCGAGCTCACGGGCAGTGCCAACGTCAACGCCAATACGTCTCAGACCACTGGCGCCGGCAGCATTTACCTGGCCGGGGTCAAGGATTCCGCCCTCAACGTAACGGGCAAGATCTCGACTACGGCAGACGTGAAGCTCATGGCCGATAAGGGCGTTACCATGGACAGCGGCGGCATTACGGCCAAGAACCTCATTGTTACCGGCGGTACCGGCGACATTGGCAGTGCAGCCAAGAACCTCGTGACCAACCTCTCCGGCACCCTCGACGCTCGGACCGATGCCAATCTCTACATCCATCAGACCGGCATCGGCACCGACCCGGCCCGCGTCCTGACCATTCAGAGCGTCGGCGGCAAGGTCGTGTCCCTGGCCTCTGATGCGGGCATGAAGATGACCACCGAAACAGGCAAGACCATGGGCTACATCGACGGCGACGTCGTGACCCTGACGTCGGCCAACGGTGCCTTGGGCCTCGTCACAGACGGCCTGCGCGTCAAAAATAGCGGCGTCCTCAATGCCAGTGCCAATACGGACGGCATGGGCGTCTATATTGCCGGCACCGGCACTGGCGGCACGCTCACCCTGAAGGAAATAACCGCCGGCGGCGACGTCGTCATCGATAGCGAAGGCACCCTCCTGGCAGGCCAGGAAGCCGTAGCCCAAACGGAAACGACAGCCGCTAAGGATGCCATCGACAGCCAGATTACAGGCGACAACGTCACCCTCAAGAGCGTCGGCACCATCCGCCTCAACCAGGGCTCTCTCAACGCCGGCAGCGTGAAAGACGGCAAACTTGTCGCCAGCTCCGGCACAGTTACCTTGAACTCCCAGAACGCCATTACGCAGACGACAAACCACGGCCTGCAGACACCGGCCTTGGACCTCAGCGCCGGCGCCGGCATCGACCTGCGCAGTAACGCCTCAGGAACGGCTGCCGACCGCAAGGTCAATAACGTCAACACGATTGAACTGGGCAATACCAAGGCCGCTCAGGACGTATACGTCCATACAGCCAATACCCAGGCCACAACCGTGCACTTCAAGGACGGTTCTACAGGCAACAACGTTACGATCCACAACTACGGTACAGGCACAGCGGCTGGCCTCAGCGTCACTGGCGCCGGCACAGCTGCGACCGACCTGACCCTGACGAACGAAGCCGGCAGCCTCAGCACAACAGGCACCCTCACGGCAGGCCAGGATCTTAGCCTCACGGCCTCCGGCAGTGTCGGCACCAGCGCTGCCCTTCTGGCAACGCGCAACGTCAGCCTTACGGGCGGCACGTCGATTACCAATGCAGCAGCCGTCACGGCGACGAAAGGTTCGGTCAATATGACGGCCCAAAACGCCATCAGCCAGAGCGGCAACGTCACAGCCGGCACGAGCCTCAATATAGCCAGCGAAAAAGAAGGGAACGTCACCGTCACAGGCAACCTCAAGAGCGGCACGACCCTGCGCCTGGCAGCTAAGAAAGGCACCCTTGCTGTGGGTACCAATAAAGCAGCCAACAGCATCGAAGCCGGTACGACGGCAACCGTCCTGACTACCGACGGTGCCCTTACGCTCTACGGCAATACGAAGTCCGTCACCGGTACGACTGTCGAGACCATCACGAGCGGTGACCTTACCGTCACGGGCAACCTCGACGCGACAGGCCAAGGCAATGTCAACGTCATCACGGCTACGGGCGACGTCAAGCTCACGGGCAACAGCAAAGCCGGCAAGGCCATCTACGTCCACACGACCAGCGGTGACATCACCATCGATGGTACGGTTACGAGCGATACACCGGCGCCAACACAGGGCCAGACGAACGCCATCCTGCTCGCACTGCAGCAGGCAGGCGCACTGCCTGAAAACGGCATCCACATTGACAGCACGAGCGGCACCATCACCGCTGCCGGCGACTTCACAGGTGGCACAGGCGGCGCAGCCGAGCTCGTCAGCCAAACTGGCGATATCATCTACAGCGGTGCCCTCAGCACCGGCCAAGGCGTCCTCTTCCAGACCCAGAGCGGCGATATCACCGTCGGCACAGCCAAGACGGCCAGCTCCCTCACGTCCACAGGCGCTACGGTTACCCTGGAAACGACAGGCAACACGACGCAAGATAAAGGGGATATTACCCTCTACGGCAGTGCCGCCTCGGTAACGGGCACGACCGTCAAGACTAACTCCCTGGGCAACATCCGGCTCGAAGGCAGCCTGAAGAGTACGGGTAAGACAGGCAATGTCCTCGTCCAGACTACAAACGGCACTATTTCCCTCACGGCCTCCGATAATACCGTGCCGGTCATCAGCAGCGGCAACGACGCTACGGTCCGGTCCACGACCAGCGGCGGCATTACCGTAACCGGTGACATTACCGCCGCCAAGGCCGCCAGCCTGGCAGCCGCAGAAGGCAATGTCAGCCTCACAGGCAATCTTACGGCTAACGGCGGTGCAGCCAGTGTCAGTGCCTCCGATAAAGACGTAGACGCAGCTAGTGCTGACGATCTGAAAGGCGACATCGCGATTACGGGCAATGTCATCTCCGCAACGGACGCTGTTACTGTCAGCACGGATAACGGCAATATTGACCTCCAAGGCCTGACGCAGTCCGTTCTCGGCACGTCTGTCCAGACCGGTAGCGGCGACATCAGCGTCCACGGCAGCCTCCAGACCGTCGCGCCGAAAGCAGGCACGACCCTCACAGAAGGGGCGACGCAACACGTCACCGTTCTCACCGATAGCGGTGACATCAGCCTCACGGCGACGATTGCCGGCACACCGGTCATCACCAGCCTCAGCGATGCTTACGTCGCAGCCAATCAGACTGGCGACGCTAAGAAAGCAGGGGACATCAGCGTAACCGGTGATATTACAGCCGCCAAGACGGCAAACCTCGCCGCCGGCGAAGGCAGCGTCAGCCTTACAGGCAACCTCACCGGTACGGCAGGCAACGCCGTCATCCACGCCTCGGACAGCAACAACCTCGCTGCAGCAGGGAACATCGTCGTCGACGGCAACGTCACGGCAAAGGACCTCCTGAACATCAACACGGATAACGGCACCATTATGGCCGGCACAGCCAAACAGGCTTCGCGCCTGCGTGCAGGCAATATGGCCTCCGTCACGACGGAAAATGGCGATATCAGCCTCACCGGCACCGTCGAATCGCCGCTCGGCACGACTGTCGAAACGACCACTAGCGGTGACATCGTCCTGACCGGCGACGTCAAGACCTGGAACCTGGGCGATACGTCTATAGAAGGAACCGGCGACGTCCTCTTGCAAACGGCGAGCGGCGCCATTACCCACACGGGCCTCGTCACGGCAACCGGTGCTGCTGCCCTCCAGACAACAAGCGGCAATATCGTCCAGACTGGCGACGTCCGGAGCGGCACGACTACGGACATCCAAGCCCAGGCGAAAGGCCAGGTCGAAGTCTATGGCAACATCGACAGCGGCACGGCGACGACCCTTTACACGGCGCAGGGCAGTATCAGCCAGACCGGCCAGCATATCACAGCCGGCACGGCCCTTACGGCTGCTGCCAGCGAAGGCTCCCTTAGCCTCGGCAGCGACCTTACGTCCCAGAACGGCGACACAGTCCTCGTGGCCAGCGACAGTGCAGACACAGCCGCAGCAGGCAACATTCTCGTCACCGGCACGGTACAGGCCCTGAAGGGAAATATGCAGGCTGCGACGGACAACGGCGACATCGAATTTGCCGGCCCGGTCAGCGCGGATCAGGACCTGAGCGCCCACACCGGTAAGGGCAACATCCTCTTCCGGGACAACCTCTGGAGCGGCGAGAGCCTCACAGGCGAAACGGCTGCGGCAGGCAGCATCACCCTCGGCGGCACAGCCCAGGCGGCAGAAAATATAGGCCTCCAAGCCGGGAAGCAGGGTACCATTACCCTCCGTAAAGACGTGACCGCCGGCATCGACACGGCCTTTGGCACCAACGACGGCGACATCCTCTTTGAAGGAAACAGTCCGGGCCAGACCGAAGACATCCACGTCACAGCCCAAACGGGTAACGTCGCCATGACCACCAGCGGCACCGGCGACATCAAAGACAGCCACGGCACACCTGGCGGCGACCGCGCGTACATCACTGCAGACACAGGCAACATCACCATCAGGCACGAAGGTACAGGCAACGTAGATATCCAGTCTCTCTACGCCAAGAAAGACGCCGGCGTAGAAATCAAAGACGGCAGCCTCTACCTCAACGACATCGATGGCAACCTCGTCGCCCTCTTCGTCCGCAACCCGGACAAGGTCATGGACGTCGGACACATCACAGCCGGCACGCAAATTGCCATCTCCGGCTCCGACATCGGCCTGGACAACGTTGCCCAGCGCCTGGACTCCGACGGCTTCCTTACCATCACGCCTAACGGCGCCAGCGACGACCAGCCCATCGAAACCCTCGCCATTGGCGAACTCCGCACCAACACAGGCGCCCGCTTCGACCACCTCTGGCTCCGTAACGGCTCCATCAACGCCACCCAAGGCCAACTCCAACTGGACAAACTCTACATCCTGGACAAAGCCACCTTCAGCAACGGCGTCATGGACACCCACATCTACGGCACCACACCCATAGCGGACCCAGCCAGCACCAGCACCTACTGGAACAACACCAAACGCAACGACCCGCGCACACAACTAACCAGCTGGCTAGACAACAACACCAGCCGCGGCCGCGACGGCGCCTGGCAATACCTCCGCTTCGACGACAGAAGCCACACTCAATACAGCAACGGCAACCTCCTGCAACTCAACCCGCACAACTACGTCTACAACGAACGCTACACCCTGACCAACTGGATGAGCACCCAACAAGACGCAGACCACATGAACACATGGCAACAAGCCTACCACCCAGCCCTGACCTACGCAGAACGCTACAACCTCATAGACTGGGAAAAGGCAATACCCACGCAAGAAAATAAGAACGAAACAAAATAAAGACATAGCAAGGAGGAAAAAGCTCCCGGCCAAAAACCGGGAGCTTTGCCATTGCTTTCCCAGAGGGGAAAGTACCGGGAGCGAAGCGATACCGGGGATAGAGGGCGTGAGATTGAAATGTAATGTTGTGTACAAATACTGATTTTTTTCAGGTACCCTCTATCGCCCTTCGGGCACTAGTACCATAAACATGTAGTGAATAGGTCGCTCCTATCCGCTGCACTTATAGTTTAT
>NZ_JAQDBC010000024.1:0-37567 GCF_027681725.1 Caecibacter sp. AF58-12pH5A
ACGGTTAAAGTAGGCGACGCAGTAGAAATCGTTGGCTTGGCTGACGAACCGAAGAACACCGTAGTAACGGGCGTAGAAATGTTCCGTAAACTGCTTGACCTCGCTGAAGCCGGCGACAACATCGGCGCTCTGCTCCGTGGTGTTGACCGTAAAGAAATCGAACGTGGCCAGGTACTTGCAAAACCGGGCACGATTCATCCGCACACGAAATTCAAAGCTCAGGTATATGTCCTGACAAAAGATGAAGGCGGCCGTCATACACCGTTCTTCAACGGCTACCGTCCGCAGTTCTACTTCCGTACAACCGACGTAACTGGTGTAATCCAGCTGCCGGAAGGCACAGAAATGTGCATGCCTGGCGATAACGTCAAAATGGACGTTGAATTGATCACACCGATCGCTATCGAAGCCGGTCTCCGTTTCGCTATCCGCGAAGGCGGCCGTACAGTTGGCGCCGGCGTTGTATCCGAAATCGAAGGCTAATACAACTGCTTGAACTGATAAAAACATCTGCAGCATTTGCTGCAGATGTTTTTTTAGTACAGAAACACATACGGAACATGCGAAATAAGTCTGAATCGGCGTGAAATAGCATAAAATAGCGGTTAAAGTCCTTGCATAGAAGGGTAATTTGTAGTATGATAATCAAGTACGCGACAACAGGGTATCTCTGTCTATCTCTGCTGCGACGCGTAGAAAAACTATGAAATAGAATGTTGCCCGCCTGGCGGGGAAACTTCTATGGAGCAGTCTGTTCAATGAAATAGACGTTAGGAGGAATTACGTAATGGCAAAACAGGAAAGAATCAGAATTCGCCTCAAGGCTTATGACCACAAAGTGTTGGATCAGAGCGCGGCGAAAATCGTCGAAACGGCGAAACGGACAGGTGCAATGGTATCCGGCCCGATTCCGCTCCCGACGGAAAAAAACATCTTCACGATTCTTCGTTCCCCACATGTTAACAAAGATTCTCGTGAACAATTCGAATTGCGTACGCACAAACGCTTGATCGATATCCTTGAAGTATCCCCGAAAACGGTTGATGCTCTCATGCGTCTCGACCTGCCGGCAGGCGTAGACATCGAAATCAAATTATAGGAGGAGGTGCGATTATGTCTAAAGCTATTTTGGGTAAAAAACTCGGTATGACTCAGATCTTCACAGAAGAAGGCGCAGTCGTTCCAGTAACAGTCGTTGAAGCATCCCCGAATGTAGTTGTACGCGTAAAGACAGTAGATACGGACGGTTACAATTCCATTCAGCTCGGCTATGGCGATATCAAAGAAAAACATCTTACGAAACCTGTTAAAGGCCAGTTCGACAAGGCAGGCGTAACGCCTGTTAAATACCTTCGCGAATTGCGTTTACAAGATACGCCGGAATATACGGTAGGCCAAACTCTGGCAGCTGATATTTTCGCAAGCGGCGATCTCGTCGACGTAATTGGCACCAGCAAAGGTAAAGGCTTCGCAGGTACAATTGAACGTCACGGTTTCCACCGTGGACCTATGGGTCATGGCTCTAAATCTCACCGTGAACCGGGTTCTCTCGGACCTATGACCAGTGGTGGCGGCGGTAAAGTCGTCAAAGGTAAAAAACTTCCTGGACAATATGGTGGTAATCAGGCTACAGTTCTTCATCTGTCCGTTGTCAAAGTTGACACTGACAAGAATCTTATCCTGATTAAAGGTGGTATTCCGGGTGCTAAAGGCAGCCTGGTAATGATTCGCGACACGGTAAAACCCCGCTAATAGTTGTCATACAGGAAGGAGGATAAATAAATGCCAAAAGTAAGCACGTATAATATTGCCGGCGCACAGACCGGTGAAATCGAATTGAACGATAGCGTATTTGGCGTTGAAGTAAACGAAGCTGTTGTAAGACAGGCTGTACTTCGTCAGCTCGCCAACGAACGCTTAGGCACACATTCTACGAAAACCCGTGGTTTGGTACGCGGCGGCGGCAGAAAACCTTGGAAACAAAAAGGAACCGGCCGGGCCCGTTGTGGTAGCACCCGTAGCCCCTTGTGGGTTGGCGGCGGCACGGTATGGGGTCCCCATCCGCGTTCTTATGAACAGAAGATGCCTCGCAAAGCAAGACGTCTGGCTGTTAAATCCGCGCTGAGCGATAAAGTCAATACGAACGAACTCTTCGTACTCGACGAAATCAACTTGGCAGCACCGAAGACTAAAGAAGTTGTTCAGATCGTTAATAACTTCAAGTTTGCAGGTGAAAAAGTTCTGTTTGTTACGGATCATGACGAAATCGTAACACGCTGCGCCCGCAACATTGAAGGCGTAAAAGCCGTTTCCACAGAAAACATCAATATCTTTGATCTGCTTCACTACACGAAATTATTCGTTACGAAGAGCGCTGTGGCTAAGATTGAGGAGGTGCTCGGCTAATGGATATGCATGATCTCTTGATTAAACCGATCATCACTGAAAAAACGACAATGATGATGTCTGATGGCAAATATACATTTCAGGTACCGCTCCATGCAAACAAGATTGAAATTCGCAAAGCCGTTGAAGCTGTTTTCAAAGTAAAAGTTAAAAGCGTAACGACGATGCGTACGATGGGCAAGTTCAAACGCATGGGTAAATACATTGGTAAGCGTCCGGACTACAAGAAAGCCATCGTAACACTTCAGGAAGGCGAATCCATCGAATTCTTTGAAGCTTAAGCAATACTGAAATAAAGGAGGAGGCACCAAAATGGCCATTAAATCTTTTAAACCGTATTCCGCCGGCCGCCGTTTCATGACAGTTTCGACTTTCGATGAAATCACGACGTCCACACCGGAAAAATCCTTGCTCTCTAAAGTAACGAGCAAGGGCGGTCGTAACAATCAGGGCAGAATGACGGTTCGCCATCAGGGCGGCGGTCATAAACGCCGTTATCGTTTGATCGACTTCAAACGTATTAAAGACAATATCCCTGCAAAAGTAGCAACGATCGAATACGATCCGAACCGCTCTGCAAACATCGCTCTTCTGAACTATGCAGATGGCGAAAAGAAATATATCATCGCTCCGCACGGCCTCAAAGTTGGCGACGTCGTCGTCAGCGGCCCGGAATCCGATATCAAGATCGGGAATGCATTGCCCCTCGGCAAGATTCCTCTTGGTACTGTAGTACACAACATTGAACTGAAAATCGGCAAAGGCGCACAGATCGTTCGCTCCGCTGGTACTTCGGCTCAGCTCATCGCTAAAGAAGGCAACTATGCACTGCTCCGTCTTCCTTCCGGCGAATTGCGTCAGGTTCACGTAAACTGCCGTGCCACAATCGGTATCGTCAGCAACCCGGATTATGAAAACATCACAATCGGTAAAGCCGGCCGTTCCCGTTGGATGGGTATCCGCCCGGGCAACCGTGGTGTTGTCATGAACCCGTGTGACCATCCCCATGGCGGTGGTGAAGGTAAGTCTCCTGTCGGTCGTAAACGTCCGGTTACTCCTTGGGGAAAACCTGCATACGGCGTGAAGACGCGCGACGCTAAGAAGGCTTCCAGTAAATTTATTGTGAAGAGACGTAAATAGGTCTAGGAAAGGAGATATATAAGTGTCCAGATCTGTCAAAAAGGGCCCATTCGTAGCAGCTCATCTCTTGAAAAAGATTGATGCTCTGAATGAAGCTAACGAAAAAAAAGTAATCAAAACCTGGTCTCGTGCATCTACTATTCTGCCTAGCTTCGTAGGTCATACGATTGCTGTTCACGACGGCCGTAAGCACGTTCCCGTTTATGTAACGGAAGACATGGTTGGTCATAAACTCGGTGAATTCGCTCCTACCCGTACGTTCAAGGGGCACGCTAAATCCGAAAAAGTTACACGCTAAGGGAGGTACTAAACATGGAAGCAAAAGCAATTGCTAAACATATTCGCATTGCCCCCCGTAAAATCCGGATCGTAGCTGACTTGGTACGGGGCAAAAATGTAGGCGAAGCTTTCTCTATCTTGAAATTTACTCCTAAAGTAGGTTCTAAGGTTGTAGAAAAGGTTCTTCGTTCGGCTGTCGCCAACGCGGAACATAATCATGATATGAACGCAGATACTTTGTATGTTTCTGAAATCTTTGTTGACCAGGCATCCACGCTGAAACGTATTCATCCGCGCAGCCGTGGACAGGCGTTCAAGATCCTGAAACATTCCAGTCATGTGACTGTAGTAGTAAAAGAAAGAGCTTAAGGGAGGGAAACGTAGTGGGTCAAAAAGTTAACGCCCATGGATTTCGTGTCGGTGTTGTAAAACCTTGGGACGCAAAGTGGTATGCAGAAAAAGATTATGCCGCACTTCTGAATGAAGACGTGAGAATCCGTGATTTCTTAAAGAAACAGTTATATATTGCAGGCGTTTCTCGTATCGAAATCGAACGTTCTGCAAAACGTATTAAATTGATCATTCATACAGCTAAACCGGGCATGGTCATTGGCCGTGGCGGCGCTGGTATCGAAGACATCAAGAAAGCACTCAAAGCTTTCACTGATAAAAACGTCGATGTAAACATCGAAGAAATTAAACAGGCTGAAATGGATGCTACTCTCGTAGCTGAAAACGTAGCCGGCCAGCTCGAACGCCGTATTGGTTTCCGTCGCGCTATGAAACAGTGCGTAGGCCGTACGATGCGTATGGGCGCTAAAGGTATTAAGATCATGTGCTCCGGCCGTCTTGGCGGTGCTGAAATTGCCCGTAGCGAATCCGTTCGTGATGGTTCTATCCCCCTGCATACACTGCGTGCAGACATCGATTATGGCTTTGCTGAAGCTCATACGACTTATGGCTGCATCGGCATCAAGTGCTGGATTTACAAAGGAGAAATCCTTCCGGAAGCTAAAAGAGCTCCGCAGAAAAAACGTGAAGGGAGTGACAACTGATGTTAATTCCAAAACGTGTTAAACATCGTAAACAGTTCCGCGGCCGTTTAAAAGGTAAGGCTATGCGCGGTAATAAAGTTGCTCATGGCGATTATGGTTTGGTTTCTCTCGAACCGGCTTGGATTACGAACCGTCAGATCGAAGCTGCCCGTATTGCTATGACTCGTTATATCAAACGTGGTGGTAAAGTCTGGATCAAAATTTTCCCGGATAAGCCGATCACAGCAAAACCTGCTGAAACTCGTATGGGTTCCGGTAAAGGTTCCCCGGAATACTGGGTTGCAGTTGTTAAACCGGGTCGCGTACTCTTCGAAATGGGCGGCGTTAGCGTTGAAGTAGCCCGTGAAGCTATGCGTCTTGCCGGCCATAAACTGCCGATCAAAACTAAATTTGTTATTAAAGGTCAGGAAGAATTAGGTGGTGAATAAAATGAAGGTTAAAGAAATCCGTGCTCTTAGCGCTGCCGAAATGGACGAAAAGGTGGTTAGCCTGAAGGAAGAATTGTTTAACCTCCGTTTTCAACATGCGACCGGCCAATTAGAAAATCCAATGCGCATCCGTGAAGTAAAGAAAACTATCGCACGCATCAAAACGGTACAGCGCGAAGCAGAATTGAAAGCACAGGCGTAAGTCACATAGGGTTGAAAATCTAAAAGGAGGTCAATGCACAAGATGGAAAGAAATGAACGGAAGATCCGCGTAGGTAAAGTAGTCAGCGACAAAATGGATAAAACCGTTGTAGTTGCTGTAGAATATAAAGAACAGCATGAACTTTACAAAAAGCCGATGGTAAGCACCGTGAAGTTTAAAGCTCATGATGAAAACAACGAATGCGGTATCGGTGATATCGTACGTATTGAAGAAACTCGCCCGCTGTCCAAGCAGAAACATTGGCGCGTAGTAACGATCGTTGAAAAAGCGAAGTAAGATCGATTAATAGGAGGTCAAGCCATGATTCAGCAAGAAACTGTGTTGAATGTTGCCGATAACACGGGTGCGAAAAAAGTACTCTGCATCCAGGTCATGGGTGGTTCGTACAGAAAGTATGGTAACATCGGCGATATTATCACATGCACTGTTAAAGATGCAACACCCGGCGGCGTTGTCAAGAAGGGCGATGTAGTGAAAGCCGTTATCGTCCGTTCTAAAAAAGGATTACGCCGTGCCGATGGTTCTTATATCCGCTTTGACGAAAATGCGGCTGTCGTAATCAACAACGACAAGAGCCCTAAAGGCACTCGTATTTTTGGACCGGTTGCCAGAGAACTGCGTGAAAAAGATTTCATGAAGATCATCTCCCTGGCTCCGGAAGTATTATAATCAGAGGAGGTGTTCTAAATGGGTAAAATGCACATCAAAACTGGCGACAGCGTTATTGTCATCGCCGGTAAAGAAAAAGGCAAAAAAGGTAAGGTCCTGGCTACATATCCGAAAACGGAACGTGTAGTTGTAGAAGGCTTAAATAAAGTAAAACGTCACACAAAACCGACACAGAACAATCCTCAAGGCGGCATTATTGAAAAGGAAGCTGCACTGCATGTTTCCAACGTAATGCTTATTGATCCTGAAAGCGGCAAACCGACTCGTATCAAAATGGTACAGCAGGCTGACGGCACAAAAGTACGTACAGCTGTTAAGAGCGGCAAAGCTATCTAACTTAACCTATAGAAGGGAGGGCCTTGAGAGTGTCCAGATTAAAAGACTTATACCTTTCGGATGTAACGAAAGGATTACAGGAAAAATATAACTACAAAAACGTAATGCAGATCCCGAAGCTGACCAAAGTTGTCATCAACATGGCCGTCGGTGAAGCTGTTACGAATTCTAAAGCATTGGATGCTGCTGTAAATGATCTGACGATCATTTCCGGTCAGAAACCGTTAATTACGAAAGCTAAGAAATCCATCGCAGCTTTCAAAATCCGTGAAGGCATGAACCTCGGCTGCAAAGTTACACTGCGCGGCGAACGGATGTATGAATTCCTCGATAAGCTGATCAATCTGTCTTTGCCTCGCGTACGTGACTTCCACGGTGTCAGCGCAACTGGTTTTGACGGCCGCGGTAACTATACGCTTGGCTTGAAAGAACAGCTGATTTTCCCGGAAATCGAATACGATAAGATTGATAAAGCCCGTGGCATGGATATCACCATCGTTACGACAGCTAAAACGGATGAAGAAGGCCGTTACATGCTGAAACTGATGGGCATGCCGTTTGAAAAGCAACAATAAGGAGGATTACATACATGGCAAAGAAGTCTATGCTTGAACGTGAAAAGAAACGTGAAAAACTGGTTGCCAAATACGCTAAGCTCCGTGCTGAATTAAAAGCGAAAGGCGATTATGAAGCACTTTCTCAGTTGCCTGCTAACGCTTCGCCTGTACGTCTGCACAATCGTTGCAAAGTAACAGGACGTCCTCACGGTTATATGCGTAAATTCGGCATCAGCCGTATCACATTCCGTGAACTGGCTTATAAAGGTCAGATTCCTGGCGTTAAAAAAGCCAGCTGGTAACATAATTACATGGAGGGAGGTTTTAGATTATGGTAATGACCGATCCGATTGCGGATATGCTCACCAGAATCCGTAATGCCAATTCGGCATATCACGAAAAAGTAGAAATGCCCGCTTCTAAGGTAAAGGCAGCAGTGCTTGAAATCCTGAAAGAAGAAGGCTTCGTTAAGAATTTTGAAACCGTAAATGAAGGTAAAACACTGAAAGTTACTCTTCGCTATGGTTCTAATAAAGAAAAAGTAATTACCGGCATCAAGAGAATTTCCAAACCGGGCCTGCGCGTTTATGCAAACAAGGAAGAACTTCCGCGCGTACTTGGCGGTTTAGGGATTGCAGTAATTTCTACGTCTCAGGGCGTTATGAGCGACAAAAAAGCTCGTAAACTTGGTTTAGGCGGCGAAGTTCTCGCTTACGTCTGGTAAATTGTTTTGGAGGTGTCAATATGTCCCGAGTAGGTAGAATGCCTATTGATATCCCGGCAGGCGTAAATGTAAACCTCGATGGCTTGGTAATTACCGTTAAAGGCCCGAAAGGCGAACTCACTCGTACGCTTCACCCGGATATGAAAGTAACAGTACAAGATAACGTCATTACAGTAGAACGTCCGAATGACGATAAAAATAATCGTGCGCTGCACGGTCTGACTCGTGCCCTTATTGCCAACATGGTAACAGGCGTAACGACAGGCTTTAAGAAAGAACTCGAAATCGTAGGCGTTGGTTACAGAGCCCAGATGAAAGGCAAAAAACTTGCCCTGACCCTTGGTTTCTCCCACCCCCTCGAACTCGACGCTCCGGAAGGCATCACTGTTGAATGCCCGAGCGCTACACAGATCGTAGTATCCGGCGCTAACAAAGAACATGTTGGCGAATTCGCTGCTAAGATCCGTGGCTATCGTCTGCCTGAACCGTATAAGGGCAAAGGTATTCGTTATGCTGGCGAACATGTACGTCGTAAAGCTGGTAAAGCTGGTACGAAGAAATAATTTAATCAACTAAAGAAGGGAGTGAATTCCTTGAAAAAGAGTAAGAACGCTATCCGCGTTAAACGTCATTGGCGCTTACGCAAGAATCTTAATGGTACGGCAGAACGTCCGCGTTTGAACGTTTTCCGCAGCCTTTCCAATATGTATGCTCAGGTAATTGATGATGTAACTGGTACGACTCTCGTTTCCGCCAGCACATTAGACAAGGAAATCAAAGAGCAGAATGCTTTCGGCGGCAATGCTGAAGCAGCGAAACTGGTTGGTAAGCTCGTAGCTGAACGGGCGCTCGAAAAGGGCATTACGACAGTAGTATTTGACCGCGGCGGTTATGTATACCACGGCCGTGTAGCAGCTCTGGCTGCAGCAGCTCGCGAAGCTGGCTTGAAATTCTAATCAAGGAGGAAATAACACATGGCAAAAGTTGACCATGCAGGTCTCGAATTACAGGAAAATGTCGTATTCATCAACCGTGTTGCTAAGGTAGTTAAAGGCGGCCGTCGTTTTTCCTTCAGTGCCCTCGTTGTTGTCGGTGACGGCAACGGTCGCGTAGGCGCAGGATTAGGTAAAGCTGGCGAAGTTCCCGAAGCTATCCGCAAGGGTGTTGAAGACGCTAAGAAAAATATGATTACGGTACCGCTCAAAAACGGTTCCATTCCTCACCAGATTACAGGCATTTTTGGTGCCGGCAAGGTTCTCTTGAAACCGGCTGCTGAAGGTACTGGCGTTATCGCTGGTGGCCCCGTTCGTGCCGTATTGGAACTCGTAGGTGTACGTAACATCCTCACGAAATCCCTCGGCTCGTCCAACCCGAACAACATGGTTCGTGCTACTCTCACAGGTCTTTCCCAGTTGAAAGATGCTAATAAAGTAGCTGAACTCCGCGGTAAAACTGTAGAAGAAATTTACGGCTGATAAGAGGAGGATAACGTAATGTCTCAAGTAAAAGTTACTCTTGTAAAGAGCGTTGCCAGCCGTCCTGCCGATCAGCGTGCAACGGTTGTCGCCCTGGGTCTTCACAAGACCAACTCCACAGTAATTAAAGAAGCTACACCGCAGATTAAAGGTATGCTTCATAAAGTTGAACACTTGGTTAAAGTAGAAGAAATTTAATAGAGAAGGAGGTACGCTGAATTGAAACTTCATGAAATGAGCATTATTCCCGGCTCTAAGAAAAAACGTACCCGTGTAGGCCGCGGTACCGGTTCCGGTAACGGCACTACAGCCGGTAAAGGCAATAAAGGTCAGAACTCCCGCAGTGGCGGCGGCACTCGTCCGGGCTTCGAAGGCGGCCAGATGCCGTTGTATCGTTTACTGCCGAAACGAGGCTTCAAAAATATCTTCGCTAAGACATATGCTGAAGTTAACGTTTCCACGTTAAACCGCTTTGAAGATGGCACCGAAGTTACTCCTGTAACGCTCGTAGATGCCGGTATTGTTAAAAATGTCCGTGATGGTATCCGCATCCTCGGTAACGGTGAACTGGAAAAGAAACTCACTGTTAAAGCGCAGGGCTTTACTAAATCGGCACAGCAGAAAATTGAAGCAGCCGGTGGTAAAGTAGAGGTGATCTAAGGTGCTAGAAAACATTCAGAATGTTCTGAACGTTCCTGAGTTCCGTCGTCGTGCGGTGTTCACCTTGATCATGTTTATCATATTTCGCCTTGGTGTCCACATCCCGGTTCCGGGTGTGGATTCATCAGCGATTGAAAGTCTGTTTAGCAGCGGCAACCTCTTTGGTTTGCTCGATTTGTTTTCCGGTGGTGCTCTGAGCAAGTTCTCAGTACTGGCTATGAGTATTACACCGTACATCAACGCATCGATCATTATGCAGCTGCTGACATCGGTTGTTCCTACGTTTGAACAGTGGGCCAAAGACAACCAGGACGGCCGTGATAAAATCCAGAAAGTAACGCGCTGGGGCACGGTGGCTCTCGGTTTCATTCAGGCATTTGCCATGAGCTATGCTCTGAAAGTTAATAACGCCCTCGTCGATAACAGCTGGGCCATGGTCTTCATGGTATCCATTGTATTGACGGCCGGAACGTGTTTCCTCATGTGGCTTGGTGACCAGATCACAGCAGGCGGCATTGGTAACGGTATCTCGTTGATCATCTTCGCAGGTATCGTAGCACGCTTCCCAACGGGTGCAAGCACGATTTACCAGTACGTACAGGCTGGAAGTATCAATATTTTCCAAGCCTTGCTTTTCGCTGTTATCGCACTTTTGATGATTGTTGTTGTAATTGAAGTAACGCAAGGGCAGCGCCGTGTTTCCGTACAATATGCGAAACGCGTTGTTGGCCGGAAAATGTATGGTGGTCACACGACACATATTCCCCTGAAAGTAAACCAGGCTGGCGTTATTCCTATCATCTTCGCATCTTCAGTGCTGATGTTCCCAATCACGATTGCACAGTTCGTGCAGAATGAAACGGTCCAGTGGATTGCAAGCTTCTTTGCTTGGGGCACACTTACCAACACGATCATGTACGCACTGCTGATCATGTTCTTCACCTATTTTTACACAGCTATCACGCTGAATATTCCACAGCTCACCGAAAATATGCAAAAGTACGGCGGCTTCATTCCGGGCATTCGTCCGGGGCAGCCGACGGCAGCTTATATTGACCGGATCATGACCAGAATCACTCTGGCCGGTGCGTTCTTCCTGGCTTTTGTCGCTATCCTGCCGAACTTTATCGGCTGGATTACCGGTATCCAGGGCGTGTACTTCGGTGGTACAGCACTTCTGATCGTCGTCGGTGTTGCTATCGATACGATGAAACAGGCTGAATCCTTGGTTCTCAACAAGCAGTATCAAGGTTTCATGAAATAAGGAGGTAGTTTGAATGTATATTCTGTTAATGGGCCCTCCGGGGGCCGGCAAAGGCACACAGGCCGAACGCTTGATTGAACAGTACGGTATTCCTCAGATCTCTACGGGCGACATGTTCCGTGCGGCTGTGAAGGAACAGACTCCTCTGGGCTTGGAAGCAAAGAAGTATATGGATAATGGTCAGCTGGTTCCTGATGCTGTAACAGTAGGTATTGTCAAGGAACGGTTGGCAAAGGATGACTGCAAGAAAGGCTTTATTCTCGACGGATTCCCGCGGACCACAAGCCAGGCGGTTTCACTCGATGCCATTCTCCGCGATCTTGGCATTAAACTCGATGGTGTAATTAATATTGCCGTGCCGGATGAAGAACTCATCAAACGTACGACAGGCCGTCAGATTTGCCGTAAATGCGGTGCAACCTATCACTTGACCTTCAAACCGTCTAAGGTTGCCGGTGTTTGTGATAAATGCGGTGGCGAATTATACCAGCGTGATGATGACAAGGTAGAAACGGTAGAAAAACGTCTCAGCGTCTACGCTGCCCAGACGAAGCCGCTCATCGATTACTACAAAAACTCCAACCTGTACATCGAAGTAGATGGTAAACAGGGCATGGATGCTGTATACCATGATATCGTAGCTAGCCTTGAAAAGAGTAAATAAGAATGATTATATTAAAATCTAAAAGGGAAATTGAGTATATTCGTGAAGCAGGCCGGATTACAGCTGATGCGTTGGTCTTGATGAGAGAACTGGCGAAACCGGGTGTTACTACGGGTGAACTTGACCAGCGCTGTGAAGAATACATTCGCAGTCGCGGTGCGTTTCCCAGCTGCAAAGGTTATTACGGTTTCCCGGCCACAATTTGTGCCAGTGTGAACGAAGAAGTCGTTCATGGGATTCCCGGCCGGCGTAAGCTGAAAGATGGCGACATAATCAGCATTGATTTGGTGGTAAACAAAAACGGGTATCACGGCGATTCGACGGTCACTTTGCCCATCGGTCACGTGGCTCCCGAAACCCTTCAGTTACTTAAGGTAACTGAAGAAAGCCTCTATAAAGGCATTGAACAGGCTGTAGCCGGTAATCACCTCGGTGATATCGGACATGCCGTTCAGGCTTATGCCGAATCCTTCGGATACGGTGTCGTACGCGACTACGTCGGACATGGCATCGGCTCAGAAATGCACGAAGATCCGGAAGTTCCTAACTATGGCCTTGCCGGTCATGGCGAACTGCTCGAACCGGGTCTGGTCCTGGCTATTGAACCTATGATTACCATGGGTTCAGAAAAGACACATCAGCTGAGTAATGGCTGGACCGTCGTTACACGTGACAAGAAACCGGCTGCTCATTTCGAACATACCATTGTTGTCACAGATAACGGTCCTGAAATCCTGACCTTACCGTCTCATGAATAAGACTACGATTCAGACTGGTACAGTTGTTATCAGCTGCGCCGGTAAAGATGCAGGCCGGATGTATGTTGTCATTGCCCGTTTGGCTGGTTCGTATGTATGGATTGCTGACGGCCGGACGTATAGAGTGGAGAAGCCGAAGAAGAAAAACTGCCGGCATCTCCGTATTTTCGGAACGAGCGTAACCGCTCAGGACGCCAGTTCCACACGAATCAGCAACGAATGGATACGGTCCGTATTGAATCGGGCCAAGGTTGAATCTACCAGGGAGGTAAGACATGTCTAAGCAGGATGTCATTGAAGTCGAAGGAGTCGTTGTCGAAGCACTGCCAAATGCTATGTTCAAGGTAAAGTTGGAAAACGACCACATCGTGCTGGCTCACGTATCAGGAAAAATGCGGATGAACTTCATCCGTATCCTGCCGGGTGACCGGGTCACGATGGAATTGACACCGTACGACCTGAATCGCGGTCGTATTACGTATCGCTTTAAGTAAGCTTGATTACGCAGGAGGTTAATTATGAAGGTAAAACCGTCGGTTAAGAAGATTTGCGAAAAATGCAAAATCATTAAACGTAAAGGCCGTGTTATGGTCATTTGCGAAAACCCAAAACATAAACAGAAACAAGGTTAATTCTCAGGAGGTGAATGAATAGATGGCACGTATAGCCGGTGTAGATTTACCACGTGACAAACGTGTAGAAGTAGGTTTAACATACATTTTTGGCATTGGTCTTTCCTCTTCTCAGGAAATCCTTGCTAAAACGGGCATCAATCCCGACACTCGCGTTCGCGATCTGACGGAAGATGAAGTTCAGAAAATCCGTGAAGTTATCGGTACAGATTACAAAGTAGAAGGCGACCTTCGTCGTGAAACTGCTCTGAACGTAAAACGTCTCATTGAAGTAAATTCCTATCGTGGCAAACGTCATCGTGCAGGTCTTCCTGTTCGCGGTCAGCGTACAAAGACAAATGCTCGTACACGTAAAGGCCCGCGTAAAGCAATTGCTGGTAAGAAAAAATAATTTTTGAGTAAGGAGGGACACGATTTTGGCTAAGAATAACGTAAGAAGCAATAAGAAAAAAGAAAAGAAACATGTAGAATCGGGCGCTGCTCATATTCGTTCTACTTTCAATAACACCATCGTCACGATCAGCGATACAAAGGGCAACGCTCTGAGCTGGGCCAGCGCTGGTGAAATGGGCTTCCGCGGCTCCCGTAAGAGCACTCCGTTTGCTGCTCAGATGGCTGCTGAAACAGCTGCTAAAGCTGCTATGGAACATGGCCTGCGTCAGGTTGAAGTTTTCGTAAAAGGTCCTGGTTCCGGTCGTGAAGCTGCTATCCGTGCATTACAGGCAGCTGGCTTAGAAGTAAACTCCATTAAAGACGTAACACCAATCCCGCATAACGGTTGCCGTCCGCCGAAACGTAGACGCGTATAATAGTCTGCGCTTTATTCCAAGTTGGTTTGATTCTGAAATAGGAGGATTTTCCTAATGAGTGATGACAACAAGTTTAAGATTGATATCGCGAATAAAAGCGAAGACGGCAAATACGGAAAATTCGTATGCGAACCTCTGGATAGAGGTTACGGAATCACATTGGGTAATAGTTTGCGGCGCATTCTTTTAGCTTCGTTAGATGGTGTTGCTATCACGTCGATTAAAATCGACGGCGTGTTGCATGAGTTTTCTACCATCCCCGGTGTTCGTGAAGATGTAACGGATATCATTCTGAATTTGAAGCAGCTTTGCATGAAGTTCACACGCGACGATATTGATGAACTTGATATCACAGTTGACGTAAATGGCGAATGCGAATTCACCGCAAAAGATCTTGACGTAAACACAGACATTGAAATTTTGAACCCGGAACTTCATATTGCAACTCTTGATACGGATGCTCATATTCATATGCAGTGCCATATCGAACGCGGTAAAGGGTACGTACCGTCTACGAAGAACAAGAAAGATACAGATATGATTGGTGTCATTCCTATTGACTCCATTTTCTCACCTGTAGTTCGGACGAATTACGAAGTAGGCAATATCCGGGTCGGCAACGAAATGGATTATGATTCGCTGTCGTTAGAAGTATGGACCGATGGCAGCATTACAGCTGAAAACGCTGTAGCTAAGGCTGCTTCCATTATGATCAGCTATTTGAATTTCTTCCAGGACATTGCAACGAACCCGAAAGTAAATGAAACCAACGGTGAGTTTGTCAATAATGATCAACCCGGTGAAGATACGGAATCCGGCGTGGACAAGACGGGTATTAAAATCGAAGTCCTTGACCTCTCCGTACGTGCTTCGAATTGCTTGAAGCGCGCCAATATTTATACCTTAGCTGATTTGACAGAACGGACGGAAGATGACCTTGCCAAGATTCGCAACTTAGGCAAGAAGTCTGTTGATGAAATCATTGAAAAGTTACGGGATTATGGGTACAACCTGAAATCCAGTGATGAATAAGATTTAGGAGGATGAACGATGGCTTATAGAAAGTTAGGACGCGACAGCTCTGCACGTAAAGCATTACTGCGTAGCATTGTTACCTCTTTGTTCCAGTACGAACGCATTGAAACTACGGAAGCAAAAGCAAAAGAACTCCGCAAAGTAGCGGACAAAATGCTTACCCTTGCTAAACGTGGTGATCTTCATGCACGTCGCCAGGCTCTGGCTTATATCATGGACGAAGATGTAGTTAAAAAGCTGTTTGATGAAATTGCACCGAAATACAAAGATCGCCAGGGCGGCTATACCCGCATCATTAAAAAAGGCTTCCGCCAGGGTGATGCAGCTCCGATCGTTATCATCGAATTAGTCTAAGTACGGGCCGGGCACGGTTTCCGGAACGTAAATAGCATCTGATTGGTAGACGAGTCGCTGTGGTACTATGCCACAGCGACTTTTTTTAAATTATTTTTTATTATGAAAGGGAGGATAGTTATGGCATTCAAAATGATCCTGGCAGTAAACTTTACGCCGGAACGGTTAAAACAGCTGAAGCTCCTGGGCATGCTGACTAAAGCACAGGTTAAAGCCGTTACAGAAGAAGAAAAGGATGAAACGGTAGGCAAAGTGTTGGGCCTTACAGACGAAGAAATCGAAGAAATCGCATCCATGAAGACGGAAACGACGGAAGGCAACGAAAAAGTACACGAAAATGTCGGAGAAAATGAACAATTAGAACCGGTTACGAAAGAAGCCCTGATTCTCTGTGGCTTTGATAATCAGAACGTAAATCTCCTCTTAGATAGTATCCGCCGGGGCCGCCTGAAAAATGTACCGCTTAAAGCCATGCTGACGCCTAACAACATTTCCTGGTCTATTCATACGATCCTCCAGGAACTCAATAAGGAACATGAATATTTTAAGAATATGAAAAAGAAAGGGAAATAAGGGAAAGGATGTGTTTTCCATGCGTCCGACTACATTATGTTTTCCCATTAATGCAGCAGGAGAATTCCTTCTGGGCCGTAAAAAGCGGGGCTTTGGCGTAGCCAAATGGAATGGCTTCGGTGGTAAACTGGAAGCAGGCGAAACGTTCCGCCAATGTGCGGTACGTGAGCTGCAGGAAGAATCGGGCCTGGTCGCTAAGGAAGCGGACCTGGAACTCGTGGCTTTCCTGGATTTTCGCTTTGACACGCACGCAGAGCTCGATCATATCGGTTACGTCTACCTTGTACATACGTGGCAAGGTACACCGGCTCCTACGGAAGAAATGGAGCCACGCTGGTTTTCAGCTGTGACCTTGCCCTATGAGGACATGTGGAGTGGTGACCGCCTTTGGATCCCCATGCTGCAGGCACGCCGTAAGATTAGTGGCACAATCGTTTTTTCTGCCGATAAGGAAAGCCTGAAATATACTGAATTTACGGATGTAGCAAATCTAACAGAATCTGATTCTTTGGCCGCCTTCTGAGGAAGGCGGTTTTTCTTTGTATCCCTAACGCTTAGACGGTGTGTAGTGCCCTTGCCGGCCGTACAGGCCATTTAGAATCTCCTTATGAATAATAAGACAGACTATGGCAGCAGTGGCCGTTACACACGGGATGAGGCACTTCAGAGGCATTGATTGTCTTGCCGTACTGGTGGACAAATAGCAGGAAAACAGTATAATGAAGGAAGAACGTGTTTCTCTTTTCTTACGTGAGGAGGTCTTTTGAAATGAATACACTCGTTGCTGTTTGTATTGCTCCTAGTGGCACAGGCGATGAATACGCGCCGCTCGTAGCAGAAGTGGTTAAGATCATTCGTGATTCCGGGTTATCGTGTCATACCTATTCCATGTTCACGGAAATTGAAGGGGAATGGGACGACGTCATGGCAGTTGTCAAAAAGGCTACACAGCACTTTACCGATAAAGGTATCCGTACGTCTGTTGTCTTAAAGGCTGACATCCGTCCTGGCTATACGAACATGATGAACGGTAAGATGGAACGGCTGGAAGAAGCCATTAATCAGAAAGGATAAATCCTGACTGCAAAATTAGACAAACCGATACGTAATCTCTTGACATTACCCCATAAATGTTGTATTATCATATAGTCAGCGATATATGGAGTGATACTCAAGAGGCTGAAGAGGACGGTTTGCTAAATCGTTAGAGGTCGTAAGGCCTGCGAGAGTTCGAATCTCTCTCACTCCGCCAGATTACTGGACAAAGAACCACTGGGATGTTTCCTGGTGGTTCTTTTTTTTATATTTTCAAACACATAAAAAGCTGCCGGCACAGAATTTAATTTCTGTGCCGGCAGCTTTTTTGTTATCGGACGGGACCAGTATAGCCCATACTGGCTGATAAGAGCTGGACGCTTTTCAACAGCTCTTCACTGTAATGCTTTTCTTCCTCCGCTGTCAGGCTATGGGCTGACAGGCTGATGGCGCCAATAGGGCGATTTGTGTAGTTCATAATGACGGCGCCGACGCAGAAGAGGTTCGGTTCCGTTTCTTCATGATCGATGGCATACTTGCGTTTTCGCGTTTCTGCAATGTCCTGAAGCAGGGCATCGAGTGTCGTAATCGTATGCGGTGTAATCGTCTTGACATGGAAGGTATTCCACTTTTCCATGATTTCCTCATTCGTATAGGTACTTAAAATGGCTTTTCCGGCACTGGTTGCGTATAAAGGTGAACGTCCGCCGACACTGGTATAGACGGAAAAAGAATTCATATTTTCCGGATCGATACTTTGCAGACACAGAAGTTCGCCGTTGTCCTCGACGGAGAATTGGGCAACGACCTGTAGCGATGAAGCGAGCTTCTCGAGCTCACTGGTAATGAGGCGGGGATAATTCGTCGCTTTCGTCGCTTTTACACCGATTTCAAAGAGCTTTAGCGATAAAGAATATTCGCCACTCTTTTCATCACGGTTCAGGAAGCCATTTTCTGTCAAGGATAACACAATGCGGGAAAGGGATGCCTTATTCAGCTTCAGGCTGGTATGTAAATCGTTCAGGCTCATTTGTCCTTGGTCGGCAATCGTTTCCAAAACCAGGCAGGCACGATCAATTGCCTGAAAGGAGGCAGGTTTTTCGGTTGACATGATAATCCCTTCTTTTTCGTGTAAAGATAGATATAAGCTTATATTTGTCCGTTTCTATTGTAACAACACAGTTCCCATTATGTCAAACTGTATTTTGAAATACATATAGGCAAAAATGAAATAGAATGCTTAATATTAAAATAATAAAAATAAAATACAAAAATGAGAATTGTATATTGACATTTGAATTTGGAAATAGTATTATAAAACGCGAAGAGAGAAATGTAAAACAGCGTTTCAAAATACGTATGCTTCATTTCATATAATTGTAATTCATTCAACAAAAATGGAGGGCTCAAGATGGCTAAAGCAAAACCAAACACGGAATTATGCAAAGGCTGCAGATTATGTGTCGGTGCATGTCCTAAACAGGCAATTATTCCTCTCGAAGAAGTAAACAAAAAAGGATATCAGATTATCCGCGTTGATGAAGAAAAATGCATTGGTTGCGGCATGTGCTACAAGACATGTCCGGATTGCGTATTTACAATAGCGTAAGCGAAAGGGGTTTATAAAATGAGCGCAGACTACGTATTGATGAAAGGGAACGAAGCCATTGCGGAAGCTGCCCTGCGGGCAGGCTGTCGTTTCTATGCAGGCTATCCTATTACTCCACAAAGTGAAATTTTGGAATATATGTCCTCGAATATGCAGAAATACGGCGGCACCTTTATTCAGGGTGAAAATGAAATCGCCAGCATGAGCATGATTTGGGGCGCTGCCGCTGCCGGCGCACGCTGCATGTCCAGCTCCTCCGGCCCGGGCTTCGACTTGAAGCAGGAAGAAATTTCCTACCTCTCGTCGTACAACCTGCCTTGTGTCCTCGTCGACGCTATGCGTTACGGCCTGGGTGACGGCGAAATCACAGCCGGCCAGGATTCCTACTGGGAAGCCGTTCGTGGCGGTGGTCACGGCGACAGCCGTCAGCTCGTATATGCACCGGCTTCTGTCGATGAATGTGTACAGCTGACCTACCAGGCCTTCGACAAAGCAGAAGAATATCGCAATGTCGTCATCATCCTTACCGATGGTGCCATCAGCCAGATGATTGAAAAATGCACGCTGCCGCCGGCAAAAGAACACGATATCAACAAATTCGACTGGACGCTGACGGGTAAACCCTTAGGTGTCAAGAAGAACAAAGTCTATAACCTCGATCATACTATTGGCTTCGAAGCCTGGGAAAAACTCATGCGCAACAAGTTCAAGACCATGTATGAAAATGAACAGCGCTGGGAAGAATTCCAGACGGACGATGCAGAAATCGTCCTCGTAGCCATCGGCATTTCTTCCCGTGTCTGCAAATCTGCTGTACGGCAGGCACGCAAGGAAGGCTTTAAACTGGGCCTGCTCCGTCCGATCACTGTATGGCCGTTCCCGCGCAAGGCTTTCGAAAAAATGCCTAAGAGCGTAGAAGCTTATGTAACGGTAGAAATGAGCATGTCCTCCCAGATGGGCGAAGATGTTCTCCTGGCGATGAAACATCAGAAACCGTTCTACAGCTACTTGACGACGAAATACATTCCGAAAGCAGAAGACATTGTCAATTTCTGTAAAGATATCAAAGCTGGCAAGGTTCAGCAGACGGAGGTGTTCTAAAATGGCAAAATTTGCTAAACCGGAATCGATTGTAAATACGACAGAATACTGTGGTGGCTGCGGCCATGGCATCATTCAGCGCCTCATTGCTGAATCTATAGAAGAACTGAACTTGCAGGATAAAACCATTGGTGTCGTTGATATTGCCTGTTCCTATTGGTCTCTCGACGCCTTGGACTATGATATGATTGCTGGCCCGCATGGCCGTCTCGCAGCAGTAGCGACTGGCATCAAACGGGTTCGCCCGGAAGCTAACGTATACGTGCACTCCGGTGATGGCTGTGCCTACGTTATCGGCCTTTCCGAAACGTCTTACGCTGCTATCCGCGATGTACCCATTACGATGATTGTCGCCAACAATGGTATCTTCGGTATGACCGGTGGCCAGCTGAACCTGGCAACGACTCTCGTCGGTGACAAGACTGTCAGCAGCAAGGCCGGCCGTAATCCTGATACGATGGGCCACCCTGTAGATATGCTGAAATCCTTCCAGAATTACGATGTAGAATTCCTTGCCCGCGGCGCTCTCTACGATGTCAAGCACATCGAACAGACGAAGAAATTCATCAAAAAGGGCCTGGAAAACCAGCGCGATGGCAAAGGCTTTTCCCTTATTGAAGTTCTTTCCCCGTGCCCGACAAACTGGAAACTCGATCCGGTCAAAGCTATGGAAAAGATTAAGAACGAAAACGAAAAAATATTCCCCGTAGGCGTATACACAGATCGTGGAGGTGTACAATAATGGCAGATATTATTATGAGCGGCTTAGGTGGCCAGGGTGTACTGACGGCCGGTAAAATCCTCATCAATATTGCAGCGGCAGAAGGCAAAAACGTAAGCTGGACTTCTACCTATGGTGCTGCTATGCGTGGCGGTTCCGCAAGCTGCAACATCGTTGTCTCCGATGAAGAAATCGGCAGTCCCTATCCTTCCCAGTATGATATCCTCTTTGCCATGAGCGATGAAGCATATGAAACGTATGTCGGCAATATGCGTGACGGCGGTACGGTCATTATCAACAGCTCTATGGTAGGTGAACATGACTTCCCGAAAAACGTCAATGTCTATGCCGTACCGGCAACGAACGAAGCCAATGAAGCCGGCAACAGCCGTGCTGCCAACCTGGTAATGCTCGGCGCACTCATTGAAGCGACGAAGCTCATGGACACACAGAAATTCGGTGCTGGCCTCAATGCCTATTTCGAAAAGAAAGGCCACAACACGCCGTCCAACCTCGTTTGCTATCAAAAAGGTGTAGCAACAGTAGAAAAGAAATAAGCTGAATGCAAGATCTCATGGAAATAAGGTGACCAATTTGGCAATTGAATTTTTAACGAACCCGCAGCTGCCCAGAACATCCGGACCGTATTCATATGGCACAAAATACGGCAACCTGATTCTAACGTCTGGCCAGATTGCCCTTGATCCGAATACGAATGAAATCGTCACGGATATCCGCAAGGCTACGAGAATGGTTCTGGATTGTTTGCTCCTCGTCGTCGAAGCCGGCGGCGGTACGAAGGAAACAATCGCAAAAGTTGATGTGTATATGAAAGATCTCAACGATTTTGAAGCGTTCAATGAAGTGTACAGTGAATTTTTCGGTACACACAAACCGGCCCGGGTAACGGTCCAGGCCGGTGACTTAGCCGAAGGTGCGACGATTGAAGCGGCCGTTACGGCATTTACAGCTGAATAAAAAATACGTGAATTTCATGTTTTCTGCTGGAACAGGCATAAGGAGGCAGATGCGGTGCTGCAGTGAGCTGTGATTCCTAGGGAGATGTAAACATGAAGATGCAAGCGGATACGTTTGATAAGCACCTCAATCCCTGGTCCTTTTGGCCGGCGACCATTGCCTTAGGGCTGTTCATCCTCGCCGGTGTGTTCGATCAGGAACAGCTGGGAGCTTTCCTCAACGGGCTCCTGTACGGCCTGGCGAATAACCTGGGCTGGTACATCAATCTTTTATCACTTAGCATGATTTTCCTGGTGCTAGTTTTTATCATCTATCGGTATGGGGACATCAAAATTGGTGGCGCTGATGCGAAGCCCCAGTACAGCACATTTAGCTGGTGCTGCATGACTATTGCCGGCTCATTAGGGACGGGGATCCTGTTTTGGGCCATGGGGGAACCGATATTTCATTTTGCTACGCCACCTGTTGCGGCCGGAGTGACACCCTTTAGCCGGCAGGCAGCCATATACGCCATTTCGCAGGCCATGTGGGACTGGTCCTTCATCCAGTACGCTATGTACGGCATTTGTGCCGTCGGCTTTGCCATCGTGACGTATAATCTGAAAAAGAGCCTGTCCTTTGGGTCGTTACTGGAAGTAATCTTTGGCCGCCCTATGCCGAAGCTGACGATTCTGGTACACGCGCTGATTATCTTCTGCCTGTGTGGCGCCGTCTCCAACTCTATGGGAGTAGGCGTCATGCAGGTAGGCGCGGGAATCGAATTGCTCCTGGGCATTCCTCAGTCAAAACTTGTCTGGCTGATTATTTCTGTCTGTATTTGTTCCATTTTTACCATATCCTGTGTGTGCGGTATGGCACGGGGCCTGCAGCGGCTGGCCACGTTGAAGATTTTCATCTTCATGTCCATCCTCGTTTTTGTCATCCTCTTGGGGGATACGCAATTTATGAGCAAGCTGGGGACAGAAGCGACAGGGTACATGATCGATCATTGGGGGATGCATACGACGATCATGAATTCCCTGGTACCGGAGGATCATTGGTTTGCCGATTGGATTATTCAGTACTGGTGCTCCTTCTTCGTCTATGCTCCGGTAATCGGTATGTTTTTCAGCCGTATGGCTAAAGGCCATACAGTACGCAAGTTCCTCATGGTCAGTGTTGTCGTTCCTTCTGTCTTCTGCATGTTCTGGATCGGCATTTTTGGCAGCATGACGATTAAGCTGCAGACCTCGGGAATCCTGGACATCTGGAGTGCCGTCCACACGTATGGCATGCAGACGACGATTTTCCAGATTCTGTCCAGCCTGCCTTTTGGCACGATTTTCATGGCCGCTTTCATCGTTTCCACATGTATCTCTTTCTGTTGTCTCGCCGATCCTATGGCAGCCGTCCTGGCTACGCTGAGCGTGCGGAACCTGCAGATTGATGATGAAGCGCCGAAATTAATTAAGATTATCATGGGTCTTCTCATTACGACCGTAGCCTATGTGCTCGTCGCCTCAGGCGGTGTCAATTCCGTCAAAGGCATGTTTGTCCTCATTGGTGTGCCGGTCTCCTTCATAGTCATTGCCTGTATTTACGCCAGCTTCAAGCTGTGTGAAAAGTGCATTCGGGAAAAGAACTATGGCTGCCTGGAGGAAGCAAAGCCGGTTGAGACACAGGAAGAAACAAGAGAAGCACCTGTGGAATAAAGTTCATAAAGTAACATATATGTCACGTGAAAGTAAAAAGGAGGAAATTGAGATGGGATTCAAAAGAGTAATCAACTGCGTAGAAACACATGACGGCGAACCGATGCGCGTCGTAACCGGCGGCATTGGCCCGATTCCCGGCAACAGCGTCTATGAAATGGAAGAATATTTACGCCAGTACGGCGATGGGCTGCGGAAATTCTTACTGCGTGAACCGCGCGGCTATCCGCCCATGTGCTGCAATGTCATTGTACCGCCGAAGGATCCTTCCGCAGCAGCAGGATTTATCATTATGGAACAGACAGAATATCCGATGATGTCCGGCGGCAATGTCATTTCTGTAGCAACGGTACTGTTAGAAACGGGTATGATTCCGGCTAAGGAAGGCCTGAATGAATTCATTCTTGAATGCCCGGCTGGCCTGATCGGCATTAAGGCCATGTATGAAAACGACAAAGTAACGGCAGTTACGTTCAAGAATGTACCGGCCTTTGCCGTATACGTAAACAAAGAAATTGCAGTACCGCATATCGGTCACGGTGTAGAAAAAGTAACCGTTGACGTAGCCTGGGGCGGCATGTTCTATGTCATGGCAGACGTACGCCAGTTCCCGTGGGTCGCACTGGAACCGGATCAGGGCCGCGAAATTACGCGTATCTCCTCGTTGATCCTGAAAGCAGCACAGGATCAGCTGCCGGTAGAACACCCGAACTATCCGGGCGTAGGGATTTCCATTTCCCAGCTCTTCGGGCCGAGCCCGAATCCGGAAAAATCGGACGTCAAGAATGCCGTAACCGTAGCCTCCGGTGCCGTAGATTTCGACAACCCGTCTACGTGGATCGGCGCCTTGGACCGTTGCCCCTGCGGTACCGGTACGTGCGCAAGAATGGCAGCCATGTATGCCAAAGGCGAATTGAAGCTGAACGAAGCCTTCCGTCATGAAGGGCTCATGGGCGTCGTTTATACAGGCCACCTGATTGAAGAAACGGAAATTGCCGGTCATAAGGCAGTCATTCCGACGATTACAGGTGAATCCTGGATTTATGGGTTTAACAATCTCGTTCTCGACTCGACAGATCCCTTCCCTGAAGGCTTCACAGTCGGCGACATTTGGGGCTAATGCAATGTAATTGAATAGCAAAAAATGACAAAAACAGTCACACAGGGATGGTGTGGCTGTTTTTGTTGTGATAAATGGGGCAGTTGCTTTTGCCGGTTTCCATGCTACAATGGAAAAAATACGAGAAACCAGTGAGGTGACAGTATGCCAACGGTATTGAAGCGGATTCAGCCGGCTGTTATAAAATATGCACAAATTATCGAACAGGTAACGCGTGTCGATGTAGAAATTGTCGATACGCGCCTGGACCGCATTGCCGGGACGGGTATCAAGAATACGAATATCAGCAAGAGCATGGCCAACGAAGGACGCATTTATAACTATGTACTGCAAACAGGAGAGACTTGCTATATAGATAATCCCAAGGAAAATGAGTTGTGCCGCTATTGCTCCCAAAAGGAGGAATGTCATGAACTGACGGAATTGGCTATGCCTATTACGCTAGGGGAAGAACGGATTGGTGTCATTGGCCTTATTTGTTTTAACCCGGCGGCTCAGGCGCGGGTTGCTGCCAACGTCACTGCCTATCGGGAATTTACCAAGACGATTGCTGATTTCATCAGCACGAAGGCTTACGAATACCAGGAATCCTTGCGTACGAAGCAGACCATGGATGTTCTCAATGAGGTTATCAGTCACGTTGCTGAAGGCGTTTTGCTGTTGCGTCAGGATGGCCGTGTCCAAGGTGCCAGTACGAGTGCTGTCAACCAGTTGCCAGGTATGGAACTCTTGGGCCATACGGTGACCATTAAAGAAACGGGTGACACTATCCTGGACCAAAAGGAATATGCCATTTCGGCCAATGACCAGACAATCGTATGTTACGGTGAAATGATTACGATTGATTCACCCTTAGCCGGGTATGATCATATTTTTCTGTTCAACAATCTGAAAAATGTAAAATCGTCTATCTATCAATTAACTAACCTCGATCAGGAACAGGGAGCAAGCCAGATCATTGGCCAGGCCGACAATATGCGGCAGCTGAAAAAGCAAATTCGCAAGGTGGCTGACTCGTCATCGACCGTGCTCATTACCGGCGAAAGCGGTGTCGGCAAAGGGCTTATTGCCCGGGTTATTCATAGTGAAGGGGCACGCAAGGATAAGCCCTTTGTTTCTGTAAACTGTGGTGCTATTCCGGATACACTGCTGGAAAGTGAACTTTTCGGCTATGTCAAAGGTGCTTTTACCGGTGCTGACCCGCGCGGCAAAATCGGTAAGTTTGAAATGGCTGACAAGGGGACGATTTTTCTCGATGAAATCGGTGACCTGCCCTTGTATTTGCAAGTAAAGCTCTTGAGCGTATTACAAGATCGTAAGCTTTCCCGTATCGGCTCCAATCAAATCATCGACATCGACGTGCGCGTCATTGCCGCGACCAATAAAGACCTGGTCACGCTGATCCGGAAAAACAAGTTCCGCCGCGACCTCTATTACCGGCTGAATGTCATCCCCTTGCTCATACCACCTTTGCGGGAACGGAAGGAAGATATTCCGGCCTTAATCCAGATGCTGCTCAAGAAATACAGCCGCCTTTTCTCCCGCAGCACTATGACCCTGGAGCCGAACACCCTGCAGCTTCTAAAAGAATATTCCTGGCCAGGCAATGTGCGGGAGCTGGAAAATACCATCGAGTTCATGGTCAACATGGCAGATTCCGGTGTCCTGACGATGCAATGCTTGCCGGAAAATATCCGCCGCTATCACGATGCGGGGCTTCCCACGGGGCACCCGGCTGAAGAAGAAACCGCCCAGGCCGGGAAAGAAGGGATTGTTAAGCTGAAGGATCTGGAAAAAGAAGCCATCCTGCACGCCTTATCCGTCTGTGGCGAAACCATGGAAGGCAAACAGGAAGCCGCCAAAAGGCTGGGCATTGGCATTGCCACGTTATATCGGAAATTAGACAAATACAAATAGAGTAGAAAACCGCCTATTATTATCGTTTTGATAAATCATTATGATAATGATAGGCGTTTTTTTTTGTTTTATAGAGACGTTTTTTTTTGTGAAACCGCATGAAATAGCCGTTTCTGAAAAATGATAGCATTGGCATGATTATTTCATATAATTAAGAAGAAAATAGATATTAAGAAGAGTGAAAGGAGAACAGTATGTTAGAAGAAGCTGAAAAGTTAACAGATCAATTAATTAAGTTGCGCCGTACATTCCATGAATATCCGGAAACAGGTTTTACAGAAACAGAGACGACTGGCAGAATCGAATCGACTCTGAAGAATCTGGGAATCGAAACAGAGCGAATTGGTACAAAGACGGGTGTCATGGGTACAATTCAAGGTAATGGGAGTGGTCCCGTCGTAGCGTTACGGGCTGATATGGATGCCTTGCCTATACAAGAGCTTAATGATATACCGTATCGGTCTAAGCGGGATGGTGTTATGCACGCTTGTGGTCACGATGTCCATATGACTTGCCTGCTGGGGGCGGCTAAGCTGTTGCAGGATAAAAAAGACCAGTTCAAAGGAACGGTGAAGCTCTTGTTCCAGCCGGCTGAAGAAATCGATACAGGTGCGAAATACTGTATCGAAGAAGGAGTGCTCCAAGGCGTTGATGCCATCTTCGGTCTTCATAATACACCGGATTTGCCAGTTGGTACGATTGGCATTCAGACCGGCCCATCAATGGCTGCGACTGATCGTTTTGTCATCCATCTTACTGGGGTAGGCGGGCATGGTGCTCAGCCACAGGTAACAAAAGACCCTGTTGTTACAGCAGCTGCAGTTATTCAAGGTCTGCAGACCATTGTAGCGCGTAATATAAACCCTGCTGATACAGCTGTTGTTTCCTGTTGTTCTATTCACGGCGGTGATATGTATAACGTCATCCCAGCGACAGTGACGCTAACTGGTACCGTGCGTACATTTAGTACGGAACTACAGGATTATATTGCCAGACGCATGAAGGATTTAACAGAACTCATTGCCCAGGGCTATGGTGTACAGTCTGAGCTAGAGTATATTAAAGAATTACCACCTCTAGTAAATCCAGCAGATATGGCAGAGTTGTGCCGGCAAGCAGCACGTATAATTGTTGGTCCAGACCGTATAAAAGCACCGGCACCATATATGATCAGTGAAGATTTTGCTATATACCAGCAACAGATTCCGGGCGCTTTTGTTTTCCTGGGAGTTGGCAATCCAGCAGCAGCTTGTGATAAACCGTTGCACAGTCCTGATTACATGATTGACGAACGTGCTCTGCCTTACGGGGCAGCTATGTTGGCACAGACTGCACTAGAATTTTTAGGTAAAAAATAAAGGAGGGTTAATTGATGGAAAAAACAGGTTTTAAGCTCCCACATCCTTTTGTTATACTTGTTTTTGTCATAGCGGTTATGAGTGTCCTGACACATATTATTCCTGCTGGTGTATATGATAGAGTTGTCAACGATGTCGGTGTAAAAGTTGTTGATCCGACAACTTTCCATTATGTAACAAGTACACCTGTTTCTGTTATTCAATTTTTAACTTCAATCCCACGTGGGTTTGTAGAAGCAGCCTGGATCGTTGCAATGACATTATTTGTAGGTGCCGGGTTTTCAGTTATCCAAAAGATAGGCGTTATTCCGGCGATGATAGAAAAATTAGCAAACAAATTTAAAAATGGAAATTTAACGATTGTTCCTATTTTGTTATTTGTATTTGCTTTGATTGATTCGTTCATTGGCACTCCTGAATTAATGATAGTATACATTCCAATTATTGTTCCATTAATGTTGCGATTAGGATTTGATTCAATTACGGCATGTGCTGTAGTAATCTGTGGTTCCGCATCAGGTTTTTCTGCCGCACTTACGAATCCATTTACGATTGCAATTGGCCAAAAGTTATGTGGATTACCATTGTATTCGGGTTGGGAATTTAGAATTTTTACATTTACAATTACTTGGCTTATTGGAACTTTTTATGTTTTACGGTATGCAAGAAAAGTTATAAAGAATCCAGAAAAGAGTCCATTGTATGAACATGATCAAAGAAGAAGACAAGAATTACAAGCGGCATTACAGGAATCTAATACCAACTATAATTTGACTAAGACGCAAAAAATAGCCGGCATATATGCATTAGGGATGTTCATTCTCATGATTGCAGGTATTGTAATGTATAATTGGGATATGCCTGAAATGTGTGCAATCTTTTTAATGATCGGCGTGGGAGCTGGTTTGATTGTTAGAATGAATTTAGATGATTTATGTCAGGTATTGATTGAAGGATGTCAGGATATGATGATTGGCGCCTTGGTAATTGGATTGTCTCGCTCGATATCTGTTGTTATGACAGATGGTCAGATTACAGATACTATTGTTAATGCTATTGCTGTAGTACTTACTAACATACCAACAGAATTAGCAATTATCGGGGTATTGTTGGCTGTTACCATTTTGAACTTTTTTATCCCGTCCGGAAGTGGGAAAGCCGTTGTATTGTTTCCAATATTAGCGCCGTTAGCAGATGTTTTACATATTACACGACAGACGATGATTTTAACCTATCAATTTGGCGATGGATTTACAAAAGATTTGTTCCCTACATCCGGATATTTTATGGCAGCTATCTCACTAGCTGGTGTGCCTTGGAGTAAATGGGCAAAATTTTATTTCCCACTAGTTTGTATTTGGTTTATGTCATCTTTCGGATTACTTTTGATTGCGAAATATATTAATTACGGGCCATTTTAATATTTGATTTCACGGGAGGAGTACACAATATGTCCTATGAACTTGTTTCCTTAACCCGGCCACAGCACGGCCAGGATGTTTCCGCTTTTGGTTATGAAAAGGCGAAGGCAGCGCAGGCGTTCCACCGGAGCTTTCCCGGTTATGAAGCTACGCCGCTTATTTCTCTGTCCCATTTGGCACAGGCACTGGGCGTGCAGTCTATTCACGTAAAGGATGAAAGCAAACGCTTTGGTCTCAATGCCTTCAAAGGCTTGGGCGGCAGCTTTTGTATTGGCACATACATTGCTCAAAAATTGGGCATTCCCTTGTCGGAGCTGCCGTATGACCGGCTGATCAGTCAGGAGATAGCTGACAAATTGGGGAAACTTACCTTCGTTACGGCAACAGATGGCAACCATGGCCGGGGTATTGCCTGGACGGCAAAGCAGCTGCACCAGAACTGCGTCGTCTATATGCCTAAAGGGAGTGCACCGGAACGGCTGCATAATATTCAGGCCTTGGGGGCAAACGCAGAAATCACAGCCTTATCGTACGATGATGCCGTTCGTTTTGCCAGTGAACAGGCAGAAAAAAACGGCTGGGTTCTCGTGCAGGATACGGACTGGGAAGGATATACGGAAATCCCCGGCCATATTATGCAGGGATATACGACTATGGCTTATGAAATTGTGCAGCAGCTGGCAGGTATAAAACCAACGCATATTTTCCTTCAGGCTGGTGTCGGTGCTATGAGTGGGGCCATGACGGGCTTCTTTGCCGATTATTATGGCGATGGACCTGATGCGCCCATTGTAACGATTGTCGAACCGGAAAAGGCTGACTGCATTTATGCGACAGCAAAGGCCAATGATGGACAGCTGCATCCTGTAACGACCGAGATGGATACGATTATGGCAGGACTGGCTTGCGGTGTGCCTTGTACGACGGGCTGGCGTATTCTGCATGATCATGCTGATCATTTTGCCTCCGTTCCGGATGCTACGGCAGCCGATGGCATGCGTGTCCTCGGCAATCCCTTGCCAGGCGATACAGCTGTTATTTCCGGTGAAAGCGGGGCTGCTACGACGGGTTTTGTCTATGATGTCCTTTCGAAAGACAGCCTGCAGGCTATGAAACAGCAGTTAGGTCTTACTGCGGACAGCCGCATCCTCTGTATTTCTACTGAAGGAGACACAGATAAAGCAAATTATCGCCGTATCGTCTGGGAAGGAAAATATCCATCCCTCTAAGGCTATACTATATTGAATTAAACAAAGGAGCATGTATTATGACGAAAGAAGTAATTGTTACGACCAAAGCACCGGCCGCTATTGGCCCCTATTCCCAGGCCATCACGTATAATGGCGTCGTTTATACGTCGGGGCAGCTGCCCATCGATATGCGGACCGGCGCTTTCCCGGCCACTGTACAGGAACAGACCAAGGCCTCCATTGAAAATGTAAAAGCCATTCTCGAACAAGCCGGCTGCAGCCTGGCTGATGTCATCAAGACGACGGTTTTTATCAGTGATATGAATAACTTCGGTGCCGTAAACGAAGTATATGCCCAGTATTTCTCGGAACCTTTCCCAGCCCGGTCGTGCGTAGAAGTAGCCCGGCTGCCAAAGGATGCCTTGGTTGAAATTGAAGTAGTGGCCGCAGCCCGTACGTAATGCAAATCCCTCTGTCTGTTCAGGCAGGGGGATTTTTTCAGGTATATGCCGGTTGTTTTTCTTTCTGTACAGTCATGGTATAATACGGGAGAACCAGAAAAGAAAACATAGCAGCAGTAGTTTACTATTCTATATAGAGCAGGTTCTTTTGATACGGTATGTACAGAGTACCTGGGAAAGAAGGCAGATACATTGCAACCTTTATATTACGATATTGGTCTCAACCTCTTTACACGGTCCTTCCCGGATCCGGAAAAAATCTTTGCCGATGCAGCAGAGGCAGGGATTTGCTGCATCCTCACGGGGTCAGAAGCACGGGAAAACCGGTTGGTCTCGGACTTTGTCAAAACCCATGATGCCTACGGTACAGCAGGTATTCATCCCCACGCAGCTGATGAAGCGGCGCTTGCTGATATTGATGAAATCCGGCAGATCATCAAGAATAATGACCGTGTTGTCGCCGTCGGTGAAACCGGTCTCGATTACGACCACATGTACTCGAAAAAAGAAAACCAGCAGTTTTATTTTCAGCATCTTATTGAACTGGCGGAAGAGCTGCATAAGCCCATGTTCCTTCACGAACGGGATGCGGCTGATGATTTCATCGCTGCCTTCAAGGGCCATGAAGACCTGTGCCCCCGTTCGGTCGTCCATTGTTATACTGGCGATAAAGAAACGCTCCAGCGCCTCCTTGCTATGGGGTTTTATATTGGCATTACGGGCTGGATTTGTGATGAACGGCGGGGCGGTCCGTTACAGGACGCCGTATCCATATTGCCTCTCGACAGGGTTCTCTTGGAAACGGATGCTCCCTATTTGACGCCGCGGGGCTTTCATTTGCCGCGGACGAATGTACCGCAAAATATTACGTACGTCGCTCAAACCTTGGCCGGGTACATGCATGTCGATCAGGAAGAGCTCGTATGCCAGGCTAGAAAAAATACAGAAACACTCTTTGCCTTACCGTAAAGAAGCGAAAGGGGACCGCCTGTTGCAGACGGTCTTTTTTTGTTGTTCCAGCCGGGTGGAGAAATGCCTTGCATGCACGGCCATTACCATGTATGATAAAGATGGGTTATTATGTAAGAAGAGAGGATATAGTATGACAAAACATGCAGATCATTATAATCGTAATTTAGCGTGCCCTGCGTGCGGCAAAAAAAGCCGCTTTAAAATATGGGATCGCATTTATACGGATAAAGTACCGGAATTGAAAGACCAGGTACGTGATTTATCTCTGTTTCATTTTGTTTGTCCTGCTTGTGGTCAGGAAACGTATTTGGATTATGATTTCCTTTACGTACAAAACGATGTGCGCCTGGTCATTTATTACGCACCCGGCGGTGGCGATATTTCTGCCATGCACGAATCGCTGCAAAAGCCGGAATATGCGTTTATGCAGTCCTATCAGTATCGTCTGATCCGCACGCGGGCCCGCCTTTTGGAAACGCTGGCCATTTTTGATGCGGCTCTTGATGACCGGGTGCTGGAAATCATGAAGGTCATGCTCCGGTCCTGGCTGGCTGCCCAGGCAGAGCCCATTCATGCTGATTTAGTGGAATTTACCTTTGCCGGCGGGAAAAAGGCCTTCCATTTTGCTGATACGCAGAAAGGCAATTCCGGCATTTTGCCCTTTGAAGGCGGCGTAGAACAAACTTATAAGGCGTTGGCACAGGATTTAGAGCCCCTGCTGGCGAAAGAAGAAACCTTGACTTTCGATCAGGAATGGGCCGTGTCATTCGTTCAACAGCATCAGGATTTGTTTGCCTGACCGTTTTATATACGATGGCCTGACCTGTTTTGTGCGTCATACAGTACGAAACAGGTCGGGCAAGTGGAGGATTACATGAATATTGCGCAATATGTAAAAGCAAAAAGCCTGGAAGAGGCTTGGGAGCTGAATCAAAAGAAAACAGCCGTCGTTTTTGGCGGTGGCTGTTGGCTGCGCTTATCGCCGCAGCGACGGATTCAGACGGCCATTGATTTGTCCGGACTGGGCCTGGATACGCTCGCAGAAACGGAGGAAGTCTTCGTGCTTGGTGCGATGGTAACGCTGCGCCAAATAGAAACGAGTCCGGCCTTATATGCCGCTACCCAAGGGGCTGTTAAAGAAGCGCTCCGCCATATTGTAGGTGTCCAATTCCGCAATTTAGCAACCGTAGGCGGCAGTATTTTCGGCCGTTTTGGCTTTTCTGACGTGCTGACTCTGTTTTTGACGCTTGAAGCAGAAGTAGAATTATACCGCGGTGGCCGTATGCCCCTGGCTGAATTTGCCAAGCAGGGCGGTGGCAACGATATACTGACGCAGATTATTATCCCCAAGAAAAAACGCCGCACGGCCTATACGTCACTCCGTCTGAATGCCACGGATTTTCCCATCCTGGCCTGTTCTGTCGTACGCACAGCAGATACGCTGCTTTGTGCTGTCGGTGCCCGGCCGGCCCGGGCTGAGGTACGCGCCTTTGAGGGTACACGGGGACTGACCGAAGCGGATGCCACTGCTGTCGCAACAGAAGTGGCTGCCTCTATGAACTTTGAAGACAATACGCGCGGTTCTGCAGCGTACCGGCGTGATATGGCTGTAGAACTGTGCCGTCGTCTGCTCTTACAGACAGGGAAGGAGGAAGCCTGATGAAGATAGAATATTGGCTCAATGGTCGCAAAGAACAGGCTGAAATCGATGCGGGCCTGATGCTCCTCGACTTTTTGCGTGACCATGGCTGTTACAGCGTCAAGTGTGGCTGTGAAACGACGGCGTGCGGACTCTGTACGGTTTGGCTTAATGAAAAGCCCGTCCTCTCCTGTGCGGTCCTGGCTGCCCGTATCGATGGCCAGCACGTGACGACACTAGAAGGCTTGCAGGACGAAGCAAAAGAATTTGCCCAATACATGGCCAGTGAAGGCAGTGACCAGTGTGGCTATTGCAATCCGGGCTTCGTCATGAATGTCCTGGCTATGGTGCGGGAGCTAAGCGATACACCGACGGAAGCAGAAATCAAAGAATACCTGGCGGGCAATCTCTGCCGCTGTACAGGCTACGTAAGCCATATGCGCGTGTTGCGCCATTATTTGGCTGCTAAGGGGAAAGAGGTGCAGGACGCATGAAATCAGTCAATCAAGCCGTTATGAAAAAGGATGCCCTGCCGCTCATTACAGGGAAACCGGTCTACACTGGCGATTTGGCACCCAAGGACTGTCTTATCGTCAAGGCCTTGCGCAGTCCTCATGCCCGGGCTATCGTGCGCAGCGTCAATAAGACGGCTGCCCTCAAGGTACCTGGCATCGAATGTATCCTGACCGCCGAAGATGCGCCGAAAAAGCGCTTTACCATTGCCGGTCAGACCTATCCGGAGCTGAGTCCCTACGACCGGCTTATTTTAGATAAACAGATCCGCTTTGTCGGCGATCCTGTAGCGCTCGTTGCCGGCAAGGATGCGGCGTGTGTAGATAAGGCACTGCGCATGATCAAGGTCGACTACGAAGTACAGGAACCGCTCCTCGATTTCCGTCAGGCCGTAGATAATCCTATCGTCGTCCATCCCGAAGACGACTGGAACCCCATGGTTCCCGTAGGCGGCGACAATAAGCGCAATATTATCGCCCAGGATAAGGAAGACTGGGGCGATGTAGACGGAACCCTTGCCGACAGCGATGTTATCGTCGATCATGTATACCATACAAAGCAGGCCCAGCAGTCCATGATGGAACCGTTCCAGGCCTTTACGGAACTCGATCCCTATGGCCGTCTGGTCATCGTCAGCTCCACACAGATTCCGTTCCACGTACGCCGTATTGTCGCAACGGCCTTGGAAATTCCTAAATCCCGCGTGCGCGTCATTAAACCCCGTATCGGCGGCGGCTTTGGTGCCAAGCAGACGGCTGTTATGGAATGCTATCCTGCCTTGGTAACGATGGTCACGGGCAAACGGGCGTATATGCTCTATATGCGTGAAGAATCACAGACCGTTTCGTCACCGCGGCACGAAGCAGAAATCCACGTGCGCATCGGCGCGTCTAAGGAAGGGCACATCCGCGTCATTTCCGTTGAGGCTCTCTGGAATGGCGGTGCCTACAGTGATCACAGCCCGACAACGGTTACCCTGGCCGGTCATAAATCGATTCCGGTGTATAATCATACGGAGGCCTTCCGTTTTAACTATACGGCTGTCTATTCCAATACGATTGCTGCCGGTGCGTATCGCGGCTACGGTGCTACACAGGGGCTCTTTGCGGTAGAATCAGCTGTCAATGAGCTGGCAGAAAAACTGGGCATCGATCCGGTAACGCTGCGTCTGAAAAATATCGTTCATGAAGGGGACGTCATGCCGGCTTATTTCAATGAAACAGCCAGGAGCTGCAACCTTGAAGCCTGCCTGATGCGGACCTTGGAACTCATCGACTGGAAACACAATTATCCCCGCCGTGTCCTGCCTAATGGCAAGATTCGTGCAGCCGGCCTGGCCCTGGCTATGCAGGGCTCGGCTATTTCTAACGTCGACGTCGCCTCGGCAACCATCAAGGTCAATGACGACGGCTTCTACACCCTCGATATCGGTGCCACCGATATGGGCACCGGCTGTGATACGATCCTGGCCCAGATTGCGGCAGAAGCACTGGAATGTCCCGTCGATGAAGTAGTCACCCACGGGGTAGATACGGATACGTCTCCCTATGACAGTGGCTCCTATGCGTCGTCGACTACGTATCTCACGGGCATGGCCGTCTATAAGACGTGCCAGACGCTCATTGAAAAAATGAAGGAAAAGGCAGCCCGTATGCTCGGTGACGTCAAGGCGGAAGACCTGGATTTTACAGGCGATGCTATCATCGACAGAGCTACAGGACGTCAGGTAACGCGTAAAGAACTGGGCAATGCCGCCATGATTACCAATGATATAGCCTTAGAAGCGACGGAAACCCATTTTTCTCCCGTATCACCACCACCGTATATGGCCGGTGCTGCCGTCGTCGATGTTGATCCTGGCACGGGTGAAATTACGCTCGTCGATTATGCTGCTGTCGTCGATTGCGGTACGGTCATCAATCCGGCTTTGGCCCGCGTACAGGCTGAAGGCGGTTTGGTGCAGGGCATTGGCATGACGCTTACGGAAGATGTCATTATGGATAAGCGTGGGCGGCTGCAGACGAACTCTTTTATGCAGTATCGTATTCCGACACGTCAGGATGTTTGCGATATTAAGGTTGAGTTTGCGCCGAGCTATGAACCGACTGGCCCGTATGGGGCTAAGTCCATTGGTGAAATTGTCATCAATACGCCGGGCCCGGCCATTGCCGAAGCGGTCCATCAGGCAACAGGCGTGTATTTTAGGGAACTGCCGATTACAGCAGAAAAAGTATATAAAGGCTTAAAGGCCAAGAAAGAAGAATAATATCAGCGAATCAGCTCCGGCCTGCAGGCGGAGCTGATTTTTTTTAAAGGAGCGTGGACGTAAATGGATACACATACCTTGCCTTTAGCAGGCGTGCAGGTCGTCGATTTATCTACCTATGCGGCTGTGCCGGCAGCAGCCCGTATACTGGCTGACTGGGGGGCTGACGTCATTAAAGTGGAATCCTTGCATGGCGATGCCTGGCGCCATTACGGCGATATTGCAGAGGTGCCCTGTACAGATGAAGAAAATCCCTGCTGGGACGTAAGCAACAGCAACAAACGCGGCCTGGCCTTGAATCTGCGCACAGCGGCAGGCCAGACTATCCTGCATCGCTTGTTGGCCCGGGCTGATGTGTTCGTAAGCAATTATCGTATGGCAGCCTTAGAAGGCTTGCACGTCACCTATGAAGAACTGCACGAGCAATACCCCCGTTTGGTCTGGGGACACCTGAGTGGCTATGGGTCTGTAGGACCGGAAGCCAAACGGCCGGGCTTTGACATTGCCGCCTTTTGGGCCCGCAGTGGTCTCATGCAGGATTATAGCAGTCCCGGTGAACCACCGCTCATGCCATTCCATGCGTTTGGCGATATGACGACCGGTTCGGTTATGGTGGGTGGCTTGTGTGCTGCTTTATATAAGCAGCTGCGTACAGGTATAGGCGATAAAGTAGAATTATCCTTGCTGGGAACTGCGACCTGGCTCATGGCGATGCCTGCTGTTGCAGCACAGTCCGCCTATGGTAATACGTATCCGCGCGAGCGCTACGAGCAGCCTAGTCCGGTCTGCATTCCCTATCAATGTGCCGATGGAGAATGGCTGGAACTCTGTATTATGGAATATGAACGCTATCGCGTACCCTTTTTTACCCTGTTAGGGCTGGAAAGGCTCCTAGACGATGAACGGTTTACTACGTTTTATTCGATCCAAGTGCATGCCCGGGAATTTGTCAGCCTCGTACAGGAAGCATTTCTAAAGAAAACACGGGATGAATTGGGGCCCTTATTGTCAGCCGCTGATATAGTATATGACAAGATAAGCCATTTTAAGGATATTACAGAGTGTGAACAGGCCTGGGCTAATGGCTATGTATATACACGTAAGTTTCCTAACGGCCATACGGCGGTATTGCCTAAGCCACCCATCCAGTTTCAAGATAAAGATACTGTACCGCAAGCGGCGCCTTTGTTAGGAGAACATACGCGGGACATACTGTTGGAATACGGATATACTGAAGCCGAGATCGAGGCACTTATAAAAGAGCACGTTGTCCACGTGTGACACCTGGCTAGGATGATAGGGCCTGTTTCTGTCTGCGTAAGGCAGAACAGGCCCATCATTTCTTGACAAATATATATAAGTGATGGTATTATATATAAACAGCTATTGCGGACGTGCGAAAGAATGAATAAGCAAGAAGTGCAAGTTCTATTTTTTGTGTCTTTTTACTGTGTGTCAGTGTGTTTGCTATTGTCTTTTTTTGTTTTAAAAGTTCTTCAAAAAAGTGCTTGACAGAGAAGAGAGCAAATGATAT
>NZ_JAQDBC010000025.1:0-37208 GCF_027681725.1 Caecibacter sp. AF58-12pH5A
GCAGTTGCTGCAACTACTGCGTAATGACGAACTGATGCAGCCATTGGATGCGTAAATGGCAACAGATTTGCCCTTATCTGTTTATGAACCGCTCCCCGTCAAGTAGACAGAGCAAAAAATAAAACCTGTACTTATTGGGGCTGTGAAATAACACTGACCCAAATAACAAAGGAGGTCCACCGACTCTTTCGAGTCAGCGGACCTCCTTTTGTGGTAAAATTTACATAACCAATGAAAAATTCAACTACTAATTATTCTAAACCAAAACAGGCAATTTTGCCACTATATATTTCAGATTTTCTGAATATTTGCGATCCGGTGTTGGTTTTCAACAGATTCATGGAGGGAATCAACTTGGAGAAGTATCTGAAAAATGTTCCCAAGCATATCACGGGACGCATCAGATACAACCCGGCCAACATGCTGAAAGCAATTTTATTCGGATTCATGTCCCATGGATATATCTCGCTCCGAGAGCTCGAAGATAACTGCAAGGTCAACCTTCGCTACATGTACCTCATGGAGCATCGAACTCCATCATACCGTACCTTCGGATACTTTATCGAAAACGTTCTGGGTCCATCCGCTGAGGAGCTGCTCAACGACATCAATAAAAAGATATTTACCGAAGAACATGTGGATTTGAGCTATCTTTACATCGATGGTTCGAAGTTTGAGGCTAACGCCAATAAGTACAGCTGGGTTTGGAAAAGGGCTACGGAGAAATTCCGGTACAAGCCCTATGAAAAGATCACCGGACTGTTTCATGAGATGAACGAGGAGCTGGATCCTTTTGGTATAAAGATTGAAACCCATACGGAATATGTTCCTGCCTATCTAAAAGAGGTAATCCGACGCTACGCTGCCATTTGTGAAACCGATGAATCCCAATTTGTCCATGGAATCGGACATCGCAAAACGCCCCAGCAACGACACTATGAGCGTCTGCAGGAATATACGGCAAAGCTCGAAGAATATATCGAAAAGATCGCAGTTTGTGGCCCCAACCGCAACAGTTATTCCAAGACAGACCCTTCGGCAACCTTCGTGCGTATCAATAAAGACTACATGGGCAATGACCAGCTTCTTCCTGCCTATAATGTTCAATTTGGTATTGCAGATGAATAACTTTTATTTTTTGAAAACTTTCTGATTTTGATGTCAGAAAGTTTGTGAGGTGTATACTGCTTCTGTAAGCGACAAATGAACCGCAGAAAAGGCCATCCGTATTGTTCGGATGGCCTTTTTCTGCAGCTAGGAGAACCCACTATACGGCGGACAAGCTGGGGTGGGACAGCCCCGGAGTGCTAAGACTGCATGGCGTAAGATATTATTGTATGATCTTTTGTAATATGGCCGACTGATGTATAATAATTACATGGAATGATGGACGAAAAAGGGGAAATAGGGGTGAAGGGTATGTCTGATAATAACTTAATCACGGATTTCAAACCACCGTTCAAGGTAGGGAAAATCGTGACCAATATGGATATTTACAAAGCATTTAAATGTGGGAATGCAGGTGGCATGCGCTATTTTACTAGCACGAATACCTTAGTATTGATGCTCGATCACACGAAAAGCCTGTATAATGATGTTTGGCAAGGCGATATCTTGCATTATACTGGCATGGGGCAGAATGAGGATCAGACATTAACCCGGGAAAATAAGACCTTGGCTGAAGCAGCCAAAAGAGGAATCACGGTTCACCTCTTTGAGGCATTCAAGAAAAAGGCGTATACCTATCGTGGTGAGGTCGTATTAGCCGGCAAACCGTACCAGGAGAAGCAAAACGATAAAAATGATAGGCTGCGTAACGTATGGATTTTCCCGCTGAAGCTTGTGAAGTTTAAACCGCCTTTTGAAGTAGGTAGTACGGTTCCTATTAGCACTATTTGTGATGCTTTTGGTTGTAGTAATTGCGGTGGCATACGTAGTAGCCATAAAACAAAGACAGTGGTATTGATCCAGGATTATGTCAAGAGCCTGTATAAAGATTCCTGGAAAAACGGCATCATCCATTATGTTGGCTCTGGTCGTCATGGTGATCAATCGCTAGGTGGAAAAAACAAACGTCTGGCAGAATCCAAAACCAACGGCTACGAATTGCATTTCTTTGAGGTGTTCAAAAAAGGCTCGTATACGTATAAGGGCGTTGTCGAATTAGCTGGTGATCCGTATCAGATGGTACAAGACGATGATGACGGAAAGCCGCGTAAGGTATGGATTTTTCCGTTGAGGTGTGTGTGAGATATGGATGGGAGTGACGCAATGGACACAAAATATACGCTTAAGGATTATTTCATAAACTATCTTCTCAAAATCCGGGGGATTTCCCAGTCATCGGCCAATCACTACGTTGGCGCATTGCAAACGACCATTAGCCGTTATCTCATGGAAGAGAAGCTGGTGAGCCAGTCGATTTTTGAAATTACCGATTTGGAGCGGCTCGTGCAGTATGAGGAGATCCTTATGCATGATGCGGATTTCTTGGCATTGAATCAGCGAGGCAATCGCATGTATAGCGTGGCCCTCCATCGGTATATGGAATTCGTGCAAGGCGAGTGGTTCCGGCAGAGTGCGGATCCGCAGGCCGAAATCAAAAAGCTGGATATGCCCGTTTTGGTCAAAGCCTATTATCAGACTACAGTACAGCACTATAAACGTTCCGGTGTCATCAAGAAGCAAGTGACCGAGGTAGCTCTGTATCGTTGCGAGTCCAATCTGGACCATCAAATATTTATCGTTAATCATACGTCTCATCCCTATATGGAAGCGCATCACGTGATTCCCTTGAGGAAGCAAAAAGAGTTCTCCTATAGTCTTGATGTCTATGCCAATGTCGTCTGTCTTTGCCCGATTTGCCATCGCCTGTTGCATTATGGAAGGCCGGAGGATAAGGAACGTATCTTGACGAAATTCTATGATGAACGGGGCGAACGCTTAGCCCGCAGTGGCATAGAAGTGAGCCGGGCTGATTTTTTAGGCCTGACGGAGGGAAATGTATGAAGACAATTCGCGTAGTAGCCGCGGCATGAGGGACCAAGATAGCGTAACATAGCTAAACTGTGAGTTTGTTTGCTGAGCAGGTACGTGTGCGGATTTGCCTCTCTTCCGCGCTATGTGAGGAAAGCAATACACAGCCGCAGTATATCTAAATGCAGGGAATGCAAAAGCCAGGCCGTTTTGGCCTGGCTTTTTTGAATCCTTATAAGCTTTTTATGATTTCGCACAGTTTTTCTGTGTTTTCTACTGTCGTTGCCCAGCTGGTGCAGAAGCGGATGATGGAGTGGCTTTCGTCGTATTTTTCGCCGAAGTTGTAAACCGCTTTTTCGCCCAGTTTTTTCATCTTTTCGTTGTCGATGATGAAGAAGATTTGATTGGTCTCGGAGTCAAAGCAGAGGGGCAGGCCTGCTTCTTGCAAAGCTGCTTTGATGCGGTGTGCGCAGTCGATAGCTGTTTTGCAGAGTTCTGCGTAGAGGTTGTCTTTGAAAAGTTCGTCGAATTGGATGCCTAAGACGCGGCCTTTTGCCAGGAGGGCACCGTTTTGCTTAATTATGGTGAAGAAATGAGGGATAAGGTCCGGATTTGGCAAGACGACGGCTTCGCCTAAGAGGGCGCCGCATTTCGTGCCGCCAATGTAAAAGACGTCGCACAGGCGGGCAATGTCTGCCAGGGATACGTCGTTTTCAGGGCAGGCCAGGGCGTAGGCCAGGCGGGCGCCATCGAGGAACAAGGGCAAATGATGACGGCGGCAGACGTCGCTAATGGCGGTCAGTTCTTCTAAGGAATAAAGTACGCCAAATTCGTTAGGCTGGGACAGATAGACCATTCCCGGCATGACCATGTGTGCTTTGTTGTCATCGCCCTCGTAGTCGGCTACAAACTGTTCGACTGCCGCAGCAGAAATCTTTCCCGATTCCGAGGGAATGGTCATTACTTTATGACCACCGGCTTCGATGGCGCCGGCTTCGTGGACACTAACGTGACCGCTTACGGCCGACACGACGCCCTGATACGGCTGCAAGACGGCCTTGATGACGATGGCATTCGTCTGTGTCCCGCCGGTCAGAAAATGAACAGCCGCCTGCGGTGCCGCACAGGCCTCGCGGATCCGTGCCCGGGCAGACTCGCAAATTTCGTCGGTCCCGTAGCCCGGCGTCTGCATTAAATTCGTATCGATCAAGCGCTGTAAAATCCGGGGATGAGCCCCTTCCTGATAATCTGAAGCAAAGTGCAATTGTTTCTGTGCCATAAGAATCTCTCCTCATTTCTGGTTGATGTAGTTTCTCTAATATTTTACAGGAAATGCCGGGGAAAAGCTACAGGGAAAGGGTTAGTTAGCAGTTTCTATAAACAGCGTATAATCATTTAATAAATACATGATTGTACGCTGTTGTATTTTATTTGATAAACAAAACAATATCAGTTATAATAATAAAAGAAAACAAATGAGATGCTAACTTATATATAAAAGTGATTTCACAAAACCTGCCTACAAAGCGGAATAATTACGTTAAACAAGGGAATTTGCCTATCAAATGAACAGAAAAAGGCAGACGAATCGTGGTTTGTAAAGAGCTACCTGCGCAATTAGATTTATTTTAATCTCTAATGGATAAGAAAGAAGATGAGGAGAATGATTACTTCTAAAACGTACACCATTGAAACACGGCTCAATCAAAGAGACAATGCCGGGTTAATCGAATATGTAAAAGAGTATCATCTCCTCTATGGTAAGATGCTGCGTTTTACATGGCATCGGTATAACAATGGTGGCAGATTCTCTGTAAAGAAGAGCGCGTTTAATACCATTTTGCAAAACCGCTTTCATGTGAATAAGCGCCTGGCCAATTCAGTTATTTCAGAAGTGGAAGGGTTATATAAAGCCCTGTATCAACTAAAATGGTATGAGTTCAATCAGCTGGGTGGTAAAATAAAAAAGCTTTATAAAAAACGGAAGACGCTTTGCGAAAAAGTAGCCGTATTAAAAGAAAAATCCCGAAACAATCAATTATCTCCTTCTGCCCTAACCTATTATCACCAACAGAAAGAAAAAATCTTTTATACCAATCAAAAGCTGAATAAACTAAAGCAGAAACAATCCAATTTGTTGAAAGAGATTCAAAGCAAGGATTTACATCTATGCTTTGGTTCAAAGAAACTGTTTCGGGCCCAATATCATCTGGCAGAAAACAAGCTAACAAGTCATGCAATCTGGTTAGACCGTTTTCGTAAGCAAAGAGATAACCGGTCTTTATACATTGGATCGAAAGACGAACATCGTTGCAACCAGATTGTACAATTAACACCCATGGTACACGCAGGCAAAGAGAATCGGTTTGTAATTCAGTTGCGAAAAAATACAAAAAAACGTGAATATGTTTATGGAACTTGTATCTTTGCCTACCTGAGCGGGCTGCTTGCCAAAACGATTGTTAAGCAAGACCACGGCATCAGCTATCGCATCGTCTTTCGTGGCAATGCCTGTTACCTGCAAGCCATGGTAACGCTTGACAGGGATACCGACGATTGTAAAACGAGAAAAACCTATGGAACAATTGGCTTGGACTATAACGACGGATTTATTGAAGTAGCGAAACCAATGACACGGGAAATCTCGTCAGACTAAAACACTATCGGTTACAGTATCATGGTACGGGAAAGAAAGCGGAATCCGAAATCCGTGAAGTCACCTCTCACATCGTAAATTATGCAATCTCTGTGGGAAAAGATATCGTTATGGAAGACTTAGATTTTCGTAAAGCAAAATCAGAAACAGCTACAGCCAGGTCTGATCAGGGCAGGGCATACAACAAAATGATTCATGCCTTCGATTATTCCAGGTACAAGAAAACGTTTGAAAATTGTTGTTATAGACGAAGTGTTCATGTAATTCAAATCAATCCTGCTTATACAAGCAAGATTGCCAAACAAAAATATTGCGACAGAAAGAAACTGACAATACATCAGGGAGCAAGCTATGTCATTGCCCGTAAAGGGCAGGGCTTTGTTGATAAGCCAAAGAAATCCGCATAACCAAACACTCTCAATACTCTCGTTAAGAAAGAACTACTTCCAAGAGATGGTAGTCCTTGTACTTAACGGGAGGTTAAAACAGACACCTATGATCCTATTTTGTTGTGACACTTAGTAATAAGAGAAACGAAATAGGATGATCGGAAAACCATGAGCGTACCGTAACGCTCGAAATCATCAGGGCTTTGTCTACCCTATTTTGTATGATTTTATTTTACGGTTTCACTTTCGAGGAAAAGCCTGGCTGATGCGTCTTTTTTCGGCGTAGACTGTGGTGGGCTCGCTGTGGCCGGAGTAGAGGACCGTGTCGTCCGGGAGAACCAGGATGCGTTCCTGGTACCTTTGTCGAAGGCTGTGCGCGATGAATTGGAGCAGTTTATACGGAATGCTGAACTGATTTTGCCTGTCCTTGGCCATCGGACGCTGGAATCCATGCGGCTTGTGACAGCAAATATGCAGGCTGAAGACCTCCTATATTTCAGCCGTAACAGCGGTAAAGGAGGCAGAGGTCTGTGCCGCATGACGGAAGACGGCTTCTGGGTTCTCAAGGGGAGCTATCTCTATCCGAATCTGTCTGCATCGGCCCCTAATGGCATACGCAAGGCCCGGGAAGAATATGCCCAGGTCATTGATCAAAATAGCATTCTTCAGGAAAATATCCGTTTTAGCAGCCCATCCTATGCGGCTTCTTTTGTCTGCGGCAAAAGCTCTAATGGGTTGAAAGAGTGGAAAAATAAAGATGGCGTGTCTTTGAAAGATCTGGAACAAGGCAAACAGGCAAAGCCATCATCAGGAATAAAACCAGCACGAGAAATCCTGCACCTTTCCGGTCATAAAGCAGTGGCCAGAGGCTATTTGGATGGAAAATGTTTCGTCGTCCTTAAGGATTCGGGAATTTGCCTGAATGAGCGCAAATCCTGTCCCCCTAGTGTGCATCACCATAGAGAGATTTTGCGGGAACGAGGCATTGTAAAAAATAATGTATTTGCAGTAGATTATTCCTTTTCAAGTCCTTCTATGGCGGCATCCTGTATCCGTGGTGGTGCGGCTAACGGAAGAGAAGCTTGGCTCTATGAAGACGGACAAAGCATAAAAGAACGTGAGGAAAATAGCTGATTTACTAAGGCACGTAATGTGTAGTGGTTGATACAGGAAAAAAGGCGTAAGAACAAGGTACAGATCCTTGCTTTTGCGCCTTTTTTGCGTACCTTTTGAGAGAAATAGATGGAACTACCTGTATTTGTGGGACCATTCTTGCAAAAATAGCTTCAATCTATACCTCTTATGCGAATTACGTATTGTGTTACGATTGAACTTTTCGAATAGTTATATTAAAATATATATATAAAAAATGTCGCCGTTTGTTATGGTAAAAAGAGGGTGCATCATTATGTACAAGTCTCACCGAAAAAATCAATCTTCTGATACGCAAAACGATATGGTTCGCATCCAATCTGCGTGCGAGCAGATCAATGCTGATGTGGCCAAGCTGAAAACAGCCCTCCTTGCAGTATTTGACATGGAACCGGATTCAAGCGTATTTTCCAGCATTACCAGTATTGAAAAAGAAGTAGAGCACATTGCCGGGCTCATTCAATCTGTTACGGGAATCAACACCATCGGCCTCGCTTGCAGCCGTATCCTGAGCCGTTTGCAGACGATTAAGACAGAACTGGCCAATACACTCGACGTAGATGAATACAGACACATCCGTACTGGTGTCTACGCCATCGACGCCAGCGTGCAATACATCGAAATCTGCCTGATCCGGATGATGAAAACACCGGCTCTGGCCACGGCCCCGGCATATCACTAATTGCATATAATCAGACGAACCAAGCTGCCTCGCCATACTAGCTTAGACGAGGCAGTTTTTTTGTTTTTGAAAACCGTTGTTGCTATTGAAATTATATATGATATAATGATTGCAATAAATATAATTTAACAAAATAGTATTTTGCATAAAGGAGAAGGATACCCATGGAATTACATGACAACGCAAAAGGAACCTCAATAGAAGAACTCATTCAGACTCTGCACACGGCAGAAGTACACGGCTCCGACTCCTACTACGTCTTAGCCGCACAAGCCAAAGCCGCTGGCCTGGACGACCTGGCCGAAGCCATGTCCTTAAACGCACACGAAGACTCAGCCCACGGCGGCACCTATGGCGCCATGCTAGGCTTAGGCGCTAACGACGAAGCCACCCTCTGGAAACGAGCCGTCGCCTTCTACCAAGCCGAAGCCAGCGCCAAAGAAACCCTGACCGCATTGGCACAAAAAGTCCGTGACGCAGGCTTCCCGGACGTAGCCGACGTAATCCTCGCCACAATCCCGCAAGAAGACGAACACGCCCGCCGGCTGGCCAGTGTATTTGAAGCACGGGGGATTTCATACAAATGAAGCTACTACCGTCTGGAAAAGTGACTAGCGTTGTAAAAAAACAATGAGCAAAAGGGGTTCATTTAAATAGCGAACCCCCGTACCCAGAGCGCCCGAATCCTCAGAAACCTTGAGACCTCGGGCGCTTTTTTGCTAGAAAATCGTGGAAAATCTCATCAACAGCCGTTCGCAATATTTTACCCGGACAGACTTGTGTCTGTTTCTTTTGGTAATATATAGTAAAAAGTCACAAAAAATACATATTTACTGAAAAAATAATGTGTGATTATTGGTGCATATATAAATACTTGTTATAATAAGGGATATAAGAATATGGAATACACACTAGCTGACAAAGGCTGTGGTGAAGTCAACTACCGTCACCTCTATAGACAATGGTAGTTGGCGCCTGCAAGAAGAAGGGAAAATATATTACAGAGGAGTTGGATGAAATGGAATCCAGGTATATTGATACCAATGACAATCAATCTATGGCGATGTTTTCTAATGCCAACCTGCAAATTGGAGATGGTTGGGATTTATCGGACTGTGACAAAGTCATATTTCGTCATTGTGTGCTCGATTTTAGTATTCGGGAAGACGATTGTTTTGAATCAGTATCTACACTCATATTTGAGTCGTGCAAAATAACATGTGATGTGACAATTAAAGACTGCCAGCATGTCGTGTTGCGTGATTGTATTTTCGGAGATGAGGTGTTTAATTACGGGGATCGCTTTACCATAGATTCAGCAGATACGGTTGTGTTGGAAAATTGTAGTTTTCTTGGCTCTTGTGACATCAAAAATTGTCGCAATGTGGCAATTCGTAGCGAAAAACCTGAAGAGGGAGAATACAATGTGGGGGCTATTAGCTTTCATGATGTCGAAAATTTGTTCCTGGAATCCCTATACACGGAAAGCGGGCTCACCATCGAAGACTGCGAAAGCATTACATTAAGAAATTGTACGGTTGAGCAAAGTGATGAAGATATCTTTGAAGTATCCTCGGCAGATACTTGTAAAATAGAAAATTGTTATTTTAGATTGGTAAGTGATTGTTATTTAAAAGAGATAGATAACATATGTATCCTTTGTTCAAAAATTGAAATTCCACGTGAATTTGTAACTGATTATCATATAGATATTGAAGAATCAGAAAAACTGTCCATTGAATCATCGACAATACGTGGTATTTTCCGGCTAACGCAATGTGAGGATGTATCCTTGCGTAATTGTACTTGTCATTTTATGAATTCGAGTGAAGATTCTGTATGGGATTCTATAGAAAAGCTGACTGTAGACAACTGTGATGTGAATGGTGATTGGAAATTCGATGAATGTGAAAGTCTCACGCTGCGTAATTCCATATTGGGAAAAGATAAAACAGAAGAAATGGAAACAATCTGTGCGGACTATGCCGATCATATTACCATAGAAGACTGTGATTTTTCAGGACAGCTTGCTGCGTCAAATTGTAGACGATTAGTGCTGAGAAATAGTACCTTTCAAGATGGATCGATGTGGAATATTTCGGAACCAGATGAAATCGTAGTAGATGCATGTACGATAAAAAACTTTGAAAATCGTTTCGCCACGATAGAACTGTTTTCAGCGCCTGCTGTTATTCGCATTGAAGATTGCCAGTTTACACAGTGTGGCATGCATACAGATGCTGAGATTTCTGACCCGGATGCGGGCGGTATCTTTTACATTACTGGCTGGTACGGCCCGGAAAAGCTTATCGTCAGAAACAATCAGGTACAGCATTGCTATATAGAAAATGAGCAAGAGGATATGGATGTAACGGGTATCTTCATAAGCGGCGACCAGGATATATCTGTGGATGTCCTGGAAATAAGTGGTAATGTATTTAGCAAATGCCGTTGCAGTAATTCCGGGGATAAGACACCTGCTTATTTTGCGATTCAAGCAGAGTCAATTAAACAAGACCATAATCAGCTTAATGGCACAATAAAAACGCTGATTACTAGTGAATCTTTAATAGAAGATGATTAAGGGCCCATTGATGTAGGAAAAACTAATTGTTGCATAACAGAATTACTCAAAACATCTGCCTTTCCGTTGGGTCAAATCCTTCTTGCAAAACAAGCTGAGCCATGTCGCTTTGAAAGCGACCACGAGAGTTGCTGTTTGTTGTATCCTGTAAGTAACAATACAGTAGGATGAGGCATCTGATAAGAATCTAGTACGTGATGATTGTCACGCACCTAAGCCTTTGGTAGAATGAAAGAATAAGAATTACGGAAACAATACCTCAAGAGGGAGGTTGGTACTATTGAATCAGACAGTAGAAATGTATTTCTCTAAACTCGTAGAAAAACGGCTTGCCTATGGAGCTGCGCATAAAACGGAATATGCGCATGAAACATTTGAAACCTATGGAAAAGGGCAGTTTCTCTACGATTTACTCCAGCTGGCAGACGACGCCGGATCCATGGCCGTGCGCTTTGTCCTCGAACCAAGACGATTGATTTTTTCCTATGATGGCAGAGAGCCCCTTACAATCACGGACCCGGATACAGAACGGACAGACCTCAGACAAGGAACCCTGGGTGACATTAATGCCCTGACGGGACTGTCCTTTTTAATGTCTGGGGCGGACTATAAGCTGGGCAGAATCAATGTCGGCCTGAAATCCGTATTTAAATATACCTCGTCTTTTGAAGTTTACAACCCGGCACTTTGTTTCCGCGTCAATCAGCAGCACGGACCGGAAGTACTGCCGGAAGACGCATCATACCAGAAAAAAGGCACGCAGATCATCATTCCCTTTGATGCGGCCAAAATGCCCTGCCGTGAGGCCTATACTAACATAGCCTACGAACTGCAGCACCTCTCACACCCGCAGCTTTTCCTGTCCCATGTCCAATACGTCGTTTATACGATAGATAACCAACTGGGCAGCTATAATAAGATGGTTCTCCATCACTGGGAAGCGGACAGCCAGACGAAGGTAAAGAAAATCCGCATGATACAACAATTTGGCGAATCACCAGCAGTAGAAAATGATTTTTGGGTCTTCAAACGCCATAGTGATGAAGGCACCTGCGCCGTAGGCTTTCACACCGATGCAACAGGCAATCTGAACCCCGTAACGGAAAAGGCCCGCTGCACCTTCCCGACGAAAACAGAAACAGGCCTGCATTTTCTCGTCCAGGCACCCTTCCGCATGTCCCGAGGGACCTACCGGATTCTTGACGATAACGACTATAATCAAAAACTCATCCGTACCCTCATCCACGTGGCCACAGACGCACTAGGCTATTTCAAGCGGATTGAAACAGAAACAGGCGAACGAATCCTGACCGATGCCGTGTATTCCGTCATTCCATTAGAAAAACAAGAACACGTACCCGGCCCCTTTGGCAAATGGCAACCACAATTTTACGAAGCTATCCATGAAGCCTTCCAAACAAAGACGGTCATCCCGACAAAAACAGGCTACGTCGATAAAAATCACGCCTATTGGGCTGCCAACACATCCATGCTCCAGCTTTTCTCGGATAAGAAACTCTGCGAACTCCTGGACAAACCCGACGTCGGCTGGATCTATCCGACCCAAGGCTATGAAGCCATGGGAAAAGACAAGGGAAAACAGGCACTATTCGAATACCTGAACTCATTGGCAATACTCAAGGTATCAGAAGAAGCCCTGGTCAGGGGCAATTACATCAGCTACAAAACAGCAACGAAGAACTTCCCAGGCATTAACAAAAGATTCATCGAAAAGCAAACCGATGTATGGCTCATTTCCTTTTATCGCTGGCTTTTAGAACGGAAAAACTGCTGGCAAAACTGGTATGTCTTAAAAACGAAACCTATTTTCCTGGACCAGCAACGTCACGCCGTAGCAGCCTATAATGCCCATACAGGAAACCCCGGTATCTTCGTCCCGCTCCCTGGCACAGAAAACCTCAAAAAACAACCACTCCCGGTCATCAACCAAGGCCTGGCTGATGCTATCAGTACTCAAAGCCTATTAGACCATTTTAACATCCGCAGCTACTCAGAAAAAGACTACATCTACTGCGTCATCGTGCCATCATTCAACCAAAGCAAAGGCACGGAAAGCAAGGACATCGACTGCGAAAAATTCAAGCGCCTATTTGATTTCTATCGGCATGGCACTCATGGGGAACAACAGGAACTATGCACGAAGTTGAAAAGCTGTAAATTTCTCATCGCGAAAGACTACACGGGAAAAACACATTACAACCAGAAAGCAAATCAAGTCTATCTTCTGGCCAATACGGAAATCGGCTTGCCTAACCGTGAAGAACATGATAACTACGGAAACCCCTTGCGCTATATCGACCTGCCGCGCTATATAAAAGCTGTTGGCAAAGGTAATAAACAGCAGTTGCTGGAATTCCTGGGAGCCGTTGGTGTAAGAAAGAATCAAAAAATTATCCATTACGGGACACGTTTAGGAACCATAAAACCGCCTGTAGTAGAAATAAATAGTAAGACTAATGATGAAAAACTTGACAATCATATCATCGGCATACGGATCGGACACACAATCCCTTCAAATGGACCTAAAGGAAAAAAACAGCAAGTAAAAAAGAAGAGGAAAAAGAATCAAAAGAAACATGAAAAAGTTGCACATTTTCCCTTCGCAAGCCTCGTAAGGGGGATGCCAGACATATCCGTCGCCGGAAACATAAGAGCAGTCCACCATGGACAGGTAAATCATCCTGTATATGGACATGGATTCATTATAGGCCGTGATCATCTACTCGATACAGAGGTAATATGTGTTCAATTTACGGCAAAACAACTATGGTTCAAAAAAAAGATGGCCTTCAAGTATAAAGAACTAACAAAGTAGACGCATACAAGAGAAGAGAAGATTTTGGACAGATTTATGTTCTTTTGCTCGATTAGACATGAATACCGCACGTTTACCAAAAAATTAAAAGACTACATTCGGGTATAAACTCTATTTTAAAAGTGAGCCACCTATACTTTACTCTAAGCATAGGACTGATACCTGGAGGAATGTGTCAAGTGTTTTGTGTAAATTACAATCGTAGTAATTTTTATCGTATTTTACCATAAATGCCGGCATCCGTTCATCGTTCGGAAACTGATTCCGTACGATGGTCCGACTGGGCACATGCCTATTTTCCCATTTCTTGTATAGTTCCAGAATTCGCAAATAGAATATCTCGAATACAGTATCTTCATTAGGAAAGAATCTTTTTTGGTTATCTTCCAGAAACGGAATTGACGCTTTCAATGGCATTTGTTGTGTACCTGATCTTCTGAATGGCACTGCCGTAATTGTACAGATGTTCTACGTGTTGGATATCCGTTGCCAAACAGTTACGATGCTTAGATACTCTTGTCAATCCGTCTTAAACGTTTTGAGGTCCTGGTGGGCTTCTTCCACGTTTTCGGCGGCATACAGTTTCTTTATGTTTCGTAAATGCGGCCCGGTGATTCCGTTGTATATAGAGGATAGAATTGCGGATCAGGTGCACAATGTAGCGGTGGACAGCGATATGCGGGAAAATGGTTTTTACACTGTATTACTAGTCGGAAATGCCGTCAATAGTGCCCTGCCAGTCACGGAAGCCTGAATTAGGTCCGAGTCTTGCGGTTCTTTATGGAGTAGTGGCCATTGCGGCTTTTTTCGACGTTTTCGGGCATTCATCATTCTTGCGGCCTAGGTATGTTTCCGGTTCGCCATTGAACATTGCCTCAAAGATAGGCGCAAATACCTGCTTTACAGCGTCCTGAACATCCTGTGCATCATTAATCTCGTAGTTCTCAAGTATGAACTCTTCACTTTTTGACCTGGGGGGGTTAGGAGTATCCTTGTGGCTTTTTATGAAGTTATCATCCTTGAATGTATTTATCACAGTATAGCGTATAAAATAGTTTTATACAAAATATTGCTTACATAAAATATTTCATACACACTAATTTTAGATAATTCTATTATACAATAAATAGAAGTATAACTTCCATGAGAAGTGGAGAGATACTATAATCTTTGCCTTTTACATAGAGATATTTTAATAAAGTAAGTAATAGCAAAATATAGACGATAAGTATAACTGTCTAGAGGGCTTTAGCAAATCAGCAAATACTGATACAATAATAAAGATTAAGTGAATCCTTGTTTTCGGACTTATTTGAATATTTAGATAATGAGCGGTATATTTTATTTAGAAATTATTAAAAGAAATGAGCGTTTATTGTGAAAATTATAGACCTTGTAAAGATTTATTTATTGCCACATAAAAAAAATATCGGCATTATATTTATAAGTAACCTATTAGTTATCAGTATGACTCTGCTAGCACCATACTTAATATCAAAATATATTGATGATATTCTTGTGTTAGGAGACCAAAGCGTGCTGATAGCAAAATTATTGCCAATTTTGCTATGTTTTATAATCGGTAAAGTTGCATCATATTTTTTAAATATAAATACCGTTAATTTACATTATATTGCTACGTTTAACCTTAATAAAGATCTTATAGAACATGTACAACATTTGCCGCTTCGATATTTTGAAAATGTTGACCTTGTTTATTTGAATAAACGTATAAATGATGATGCACAGGATATAGTAGAATTTTTGGTAAATAATTTTGTAGAAGCATTTTCTAGCGTTTTGATTACAGTTGGGGTGTTATTTGCTTTGCTACAGTACCCATTTTGGGTTGACTCACTGTTAATATTTACCCTCGGTGCGGTAGTGGTTTCCTATTTTTATTTGGATAAACGCCTATATAAAAAAGCCTATTCAAAAAGAGAAGTAGAAAACAGGTTCTTTTCTAAGCTTGATGAACAACTAGAGAAAGTTAAATTCATAAAAGGGAATGCTGTAGAGAGAGAATTTATTAATGATTTAGGAAAAGAATTTAAGGTTGTATTGCCCTATGTAATGGGCTTTACAAGAACTAGTTGGTGGTTTCGTGGTATAGGCGATATTGTTAAATACATCGCAATTATAGTTTTTTTGTTTGCTGGTGGCAGTGCAGTAAGTCGTGGCTGGCTTACTGTTGGCGCGTTTGTTGTTATTATTGCGTATTTAAATTTGGCTATTGAAAATATTTGCAAAATCCTCGATATAGGGGGCATGTGGCAAAATTCCAAAGTTTCCTTGCACCGGCTTAATATGTTGCTTTCAGAATCTGAAGAACCAGATGGAGATATTGTTTTACAAGATTTAAATTCCATTGAATTCAAAGATGTAAGCTTTTCTTATGGAAAACATGAGGTGTTGCAACATAAAAACATGACTTTTACGAAAGGGCACTTGTATTGTATTGTTGGTGAAAATGGTAAGGGGAAAACAACACTTGTAAAATTACTTTTGGGCTTAGAAAAGCCGACTTCAGGTATGATTTTATACAATACTGAGAAAAGTGAAAATATCTGTACTCATGCGCTCAGAAAATATTTAATAGCCTATTCTGAACAGGAACCTACTCTATTAGACGATTCTATTTTAAAAAATTTACTTATCGGAAACGATCGAAATATAAGCAATGAGGCTATTAACGATGTTTTGGGAAAGTTAAATCTAATTTCGTATATTAATCGCTTGCCGAAAAGACTGAATCATCTGTTAGATAAAAGTATAGATAATATTTCAGGCGGAGAAAAGCAAAGAATTTCGCAAGCTAGAGTATTGCTAAAACAAACACCTGTATTAATTTTAGATGAGCCGTCATCGTCTTTGGACGTCGAGAATACCCACATGCTCATTAAGCTATTAAATGATTTAAAAAAGAATAAAATTATTATTTTGGTAACACATGATAAACAATTCTATGAAATTTCAGATGAAATTATTTTTTTATAAACTATGCTATTATGGGAAGAACATTAGATTTTAACATAATTGACAAACAATATTATGATAAGTATAATGGTTTTGTAACTATATACTTGAATAAGTGTAAGCAGTGGGAGGAGGCGAAGTTCATGGTAGTATTAAGAAAAGCTGTTGCACTGACAACCGTTGATACATTTATCGGTAGTGCATATAGATCCGGTACTAGAAATCATTATGCCTGTGGGTGCACTTGCTATTAATTATTAATGAAGTTAGGGCAAGCTTTTTAGAGCTTGCCCTACTTTTTTAGGAGGAATATATGGTGAAGAAAAACTATAAATCATCATTTTATAATCATTTCTTCAAAGTAGGAGATAATGCATTCGTATATAACATGTTATCTACGGCTCTTTTACAACTCACGGATTGTGTCATAGAAGCATTGAAATTGGGAAATATTGAAAGTATAGACCATGAAACCTTCCTGGGCCTTTTACAAGAAGGGGTTATTGTTCCCCATGATATGGATGAAAAACAGAACTATTTATATTTTTATAATCGTATACGATTCGGTGGAAGTGCAAAACTGTTATCTATCACATTTTTACCAACCTATGGATGTAATTTGGCATGTCCATATTGTTTAGAAGGCCAAAATAAATCGACGAAGATGATATCCATGGAGGATGTTGATAAAATTTTGATGTTTGCAGAAAACACAATTCAGGAATCTAGAATGCACGGTGTGCCTATCGAACAGATAAATGCAAAAATGTATGGTGGCGAACCGATGATGCATAAGAAAGCTATGATGTATTATTTTGATAAAATGAATGAAATAGCAGAAAAGTATGGGTGTGTTATTCATAATATGATGACTTCTAATTTTACTCTCCTCGATGATGATATTCTAGAAATGATCAAGAAATATCATGTTATCGTTCAGGTTACAATTGATGGTACTAAAGAAGAACATGATAAGAGAAGAATTACACACGGTGGTTCTGGTACTTATGATGTCATTATAAATAACCTCGAACGAATGAAGAATGAAGGACTAGAAGAAGATGTTGTCATACGTATTAATATAGATAAAGACAATGTTGATAGAGCTGAAGAAGCAATGCAAAATGTATGCAAATATTCTCCAGACGTGTATTTTGGGCTCTTAGAAGAATTTAATGGTCTTAATGACAACGCATCGGAAAATTTTATTTCTTCTAAAAATGGAGATGAAAAGATTACCTCTATCCAGAAATTGAATAATTTGATGAGAAAATATGGATACATTGTAGCAGAAGAATTTGGTAAAATTGCCCCGTGTGGCATGAATATCGAAAACAAATTCTATATAGATCCTTATTTGAACGTATATAAATGTGAACTTTTGGTTAATAATCCAGAGGTTAGTGTGGGGGTCATTGATGATAATGGAAATTTTATGCCTAATGCCAATTTCTATAAGCAAATGAACCATTCCCCTGAAAAGCAACAAGAATGCATGGAATGTCAATTACTTCCCATGTGTGCTTCAGGCTGTATCGCAAAAGAATATATAGCTAGGGGAAAAAAAGATGGTGATTTAAACTTACATTATTGCATGTGTAACTTTAAATATCTTGATGCGTATTTAACGGGATATGTAAAACGTCTTATGGCCGAAAATAATGCTTAGCAAACGAATAATAAATTCTATGGAGATTATCTCTACTCAATAATTTTTATGCGCCTCAATTTTCTTGAAGCTTAAAGATTTTGCAAGTACAATTTAGATATATGAGTGAAATTCTGTTATGCGATAAATGTTTTGATAGTGGAGATCTCATCAGGACAGATTTTTATAAAATTAATGGTAGAACTCAAAAAATCTTTTATTAAATAGGCTGAAGATATCAAAAAAAGCGTGCATCCCGAGAGAGGTTGGAGAGGATGCACGCTTTTATTAAAAACCAGGTAGAAAGGTATTAATCTTAGAACCACGTCCGAACAATAAACCAGGCCAGGCTCATGATGACGACGGAGCAGAGGGCGGCGCTGGTGAGGGGGCGGACGCCTTCGTGGGCGATGACGCCGAAGTTGACGTTGAGGCCCAGGGCTGCCATGGCCATGCCGAGGATGAGGTAGGCTACCTTAACCAGGACGGGGACGGCGATTTCTACGGCCGGGATGTACGAGCCGATGGCGCTGGCGATGATGAAGCCGCCCATGAACCAGGGGATAGGAACCTTGAATTTCGAGTTCGTATCGCCGGATTTGCGGCGCTGGCGCCAGGCTTCAAAGACGCCGAGGATGAGGGCTACCGGGGCGAGGAGAAGAACACGCGAGAGTTTGGCAATAATGGCGCTGTCCGTGCCTACCGGGCCGGCACTGCCGCCGGCAGCAACGGCGTGGGCGATTTCATGGAGGCTGAGGCCGGCCATGACGCCGAATTGGGCGTTGCTAAAGCCGAGGAAGGGCTGTAAGAAGACGATGACCAGGGTAAAGACGGTGCCCAGAATGGCGACGATGGCGACAGCCAGGACGGACTGGTCGGCTTTGGCCTTGAGGGCACTGGAAATGCCCATGACGGCGGCGGCACCACAGATGCTGCAGCCACAGGCTGTGAGGAGGGCCAGTGTATGATCGACGCGGAAGAAGCGGGCTACGAAATAATTGATAGTAATCATGATAGCTACGACAAAGACCGCTGCTTCCAGGCTTTTCAGGCCGGCGCTCATGAGGATGACCAGGTTGAGTTTGAAGCCTAAAAGGATGATGCCGGCACGAAGAAATTTATTGGCAATAAAGCCTGTGCTTTCCCGGGCCATTTTGGTAATGGATTGACTAAATTGAATGACCATGCCCAGGACCAAGGCCAGAACGAGATGACCAATGAGGGAAAAGCCTGGCAGGCTGGCCAGGGCCTGACCGATCAGGGAACAGGCCAGGGTAAGGATGATGCCAATCATGGCATTGCGGCGATTGGCAAAGGGGAATAACGAAGACATAATGACAACACTCCTGACATACTTGCGTTTAACGCATAATTGAATTTCTAAGATGCAATAAGTATACTCCAGGTCTTCCTTTTCGTAAAATACTAAGATATAATAGGTTTCATAGGCATTTACTTATAGGAATAGGATGTGTATCTTTCATGACGTTTCGCCATTTGCGCATTTTTCTCACGGTCTGTGAGACTCTTAATATGACCAAAGCAGCCAAAGAACTGCATATTAGCCAGCCTTCCGTAACCCAGGCTATTCATGAGCTCGAAGCCCATTACGGCCTGTTACTCTTTAAACGGTCCGGGCGGCAGATTTTTCTCACGCCTGCCGGCCGCCATTTGGAACAGCTGGCCAGTCAGATTATTTCCTTGCAGCAGCAGGCTGAGGCGAGTATGCACGCCCTGCAGCACCAGCTGCCCATTTGGCTCGGAGCCAGCATTACCATTGGCGATGTCTTCCTCGTCGACCTTTTGCAGCACGCCCGCCAGCTTTGGCCGGATCAGGAAATCCTTTCGGCCGTCCATAACACAGAAGAACTGGAACAGTTGCTCCTGGAGGATAAGCTCGACCTGGCTCTCGTCGAAGGGCGCCTTACGTCGCCCCATTTGACGACCGTCCCTATCCTGACGGACTGGCTGACTCTTATTGCGTCGCCGGAAAATGAATGGGCCCACAAGACCATTCAAACGGCCCGGGACCTCGATCACTTGCCGGTCTTTGTCCGTGAAGAAGGGAGCGGCACGCGGGAACTCTTCGAACGGGTCATGCAGGAGCATCACGTACCGTACCATGTCATTGGCGTGTACAATAATTCGACGGCCATTAAGAATGCCGTTATGGCCAATCTGGGTCTGTCCTTCTTATCGCGCACGCTCGTACGCAAGGAAGTAGCAGACGGACGGCTGGTGGAAGTACCCATGGGTGAACTCGAATTTAAGCGTGTATTCCGCATTGCGTACCGCAAAGACAAGTACCTGACGCCGCCCATGGAGGCCCTCATTGACGAATGCAAACGGAGCGAAGAATGGCTTCACAGTGACAGAGACACTGTATAAGTACGACAAAAAAAGCTGAGAAAAGGCGAACCTTTTCTCAGCTTTTTTGTCGTGTCATTAGCGGATATAGTGAATGCGGCTTTCGTCAAAGCGGTCCTTTTGCGGACGGACCTTTTCGGCATAGCCATAGGCAAAGATAGAGAAGGGCATGAGATCCTCAGGGAGGTCCATAATTTCCCTGACCTTGGCAATGCGGTCAGCAAAGGGGGCTACGCCGACCCAGACGCCGCCCAGGCCCATTTCATCACAGGCGAGCCACAAATGCTCCGTGCAAATGCTCATGTCTACAGGTGCTACGTTTTGATAGGGCATTCCCGTGGCATGCATGACTGTCAGAATGGCTACAGGAGCACGGCCGGCGGGCTGGGAAAATTCGCTGATGTGAGACAACTTTTCCAGTACTTCTTTGTTGGTAATGACATAGAATTCCCAAGGCTGCTGGTTGCCGGCTGACGGTGCCTGCATGGCGGCTTTAAGCATGTATTCCGTTTTTTCCTGTTCAACAGGACGGTCGGCATATTTTCGGACACTGGTTCTGGTGAAAATGCTGCTGGTCATGGGTAGTACCTCCTGAAAGATAAAATGATTGATACAATATATTGGTGTTTACCTATTAAACATACTATATATAGTATGTAGCATGGCTAAATCATAGCATATTTTCTACATATACGCAAGGACACTTGTGCCGTTGCCCTGTACGGCCTGCGTGGAAAAGAGAAAAATAATAGCACGAAGATATTGACCAGCCCAAAGTGGTCACGTATAATTAAAGTAACACAAATTAACAATAAATAACATGAAAAGCGTTTCCATCATGTTAACTCAGACAGGAAGGGATGCCTCATGCTGGCAGCAGAACGCAGACAGTATATACTAAACGAATTATATAAAAATAAAGCCGTCGCCATTAATGAACTGGCTGACGAATTAGGTGTAACGACCATGACGATCCGCCGGGATCTCCATTTACTGGAATCACAGGGACTGTTGGAAAAGAGCCACGGCGGTGCCGTTTTGGCCGAATCTCTTGTAAAGGAAGCGACGTACCGGAACCGTAAATTGGCCCATGTAGAAGAAAAGCAGCACATTGCCAAGACAGCCTTGTCGTTTATCGAATCTTCTATGAGCGTCTACATCGATGCCGGCACGACGACATATGAACTGGCAGAGCTCATGGCCCAGCAGCACTGGGAAGATCTGACCGTCGTTACCAATGATTTATCCATCTCTCAGATCTTGTCGCCTGTCCGGGGTATCGATACGATTATGGTCGGCGGCCACATTGACCGGGAATCCAATTCGACCTGTGGTGTATTGGCCGTAAACATGGTGCAGTGCATGCACTTCGATCTTTGCCTCTTAGGCACGCAGGCCATTACCAAGGACTGGCGCATTATGACAGCCAATGCCGATAAGGTCGACGTCAAGCGGGCTTGTATCCACGCAGCTGATCAGGTCGTTTTGCTGGCCGATCACTCAAAATTCCACAAGCACAAGCTGTATTATATTGCCGGTTTGGATGAAATCAATGTCCTCGTGAGCGATTATAAGACGACGGAAGATGAATTCAGAAAACTGCAGGAATTAGGCGTAGATTACGTGCTCGTGTAATATCACCGAGATAGAAAGGCAGGCCTTTAAGGGGCCGCTACAGCCATAGGAAAAGGAGACTAGTACCATGCATACTTTTGTCGTAATTGCCGATGATTTTACAGGCGCCAATGATACGGGCGTCCAGCTTTGCAAAAAGGGCGTTGCCGCCCGCGTCGTACTGCACGCCAGCGCTGTTACGAGTGACGTAGACAGCGTTGTTGTCGATACGGAAAGCCGCGTTATTGCCGCTGAAGAAGCAGGCCGCCGCGTAGGCGCCGTGGCCCAGCAGGTCATGGAAACAGGCGGCTGCCGTTTCCTCTACAAGAAGATCGACTCGACGCTGCGGGGCAATATCGAAGCGGAAGTACGTTCCCTTGCGGCTATTTACAAACCGGACTTCGTCGTCTGCTGCCCAGCCTATCCTTCACAGGGACGGACCGTCAAAGGGGGACGCTTGTACGTACACGGTACGGCCCTCATGGAAACGGAAATCGCCGCCGATCCGCGCAACCCGCTGCATACAGACGTCGTCGCCCAGATCCTCAACGCTGCCTTAGGCGTACAAACGGTGCAGATGCCGGCAGTGGCCCTGACAGAACAGACCGTCCTGCCAAACGGCGTATATACCTTTGATGCGGCAACGGAAGGTGATTTACAGCGTATTGCTACGTATTTCCTGCACCAGGAGGATAAGAAAATCCTTTGGATCGGTGCAGCCGGCCTGGCTGAAGGCCTGCTCAATGCGCTGTATGCCGGCAAACCGGCCTTGGCTATCGTCGGCAGTATTAGCCAGAAAACGCTGGAACAGCTGGCCTATTGCCGGCAGCAAGGCGTAACTATCGTCAAAGTCGATATGGCAAAAGCCTATGAAGGCACGCCTGCCGATACGTGGGCACAAGAGGCCATTACGGCACTCCGGGCCGGGAAGGATGTCATTGTCACGGCGACGACGTGCCGCCAGGATTACGAAGATTTCGTAGCCTACGGCAAGGCAAAAGGCGTCTCGACAGACGAGCTGGCTAACTTTGTCAAACATACGCTGAGCCGCCTGGCACCGGTCATCGTTGGCAGTGCAGATGTTGGTGGTATCTTTATGACCGGTGGCGATACAGCCATTGCCGTCATCGAAGAGCTCCATGCCACAGGCTCGTTAATCCGCAAAGAAGTACTCCCGGGCTTCGTCTTGGGGACCCTCTGCGGCGGCCTTTGTCCGGATCTGCCGGTCATTACCAAAGCCGGTGCCTTTGGTTCGGAAAAGGATATCTTTGCCTGCCTGGAAACCTTATAAGTATATACAAACGAAAATAAGCAGTGTTTCTGTCAGCCGCTCTGAGACTAAGGGGAACACTGCTTTTTGTATGGGAAGATGAGCCTTTGCAAAATGGCGTATATCCTGTACAATAACAGTATAGAACAATTTGTCACGAATGTTTTCCAAGGGATGAGTCAGATGGAAGAAAAGGAAAAGAAAAAACAGGAGCAACACGACGCAGAGGAAGAGACCCTTACACCAGCTGCGGAAGAAAAAGAGGCGGCCGAGGAAGCGGCCAGTGCCGGCATAGCTGCAGCTGCCAACGGGGAAAGCCTGCGCCTCCATAGTGCTGCCGCCAAGGAACATCTCGTGGCCTATAGCGGTATCGACAATGAAACGGGCCAGCGGCTCACGCGCAGCCTGAAGGATGTAGCAGAGAGCAAGGTCAATCCGCAGTACGCTGGGCAAAACCTGAAACAGCAAGCCGGCTTTTCTGCAGAAATCAAGGAAACGGCAAGGGCCAACGAAGAGAATATCCTGAACAAGACGGGAACGCGTAAAATCCGTACGGACGATATGGGCCGTGTCAACGATCCGCTCTACGACCATATGGAACTCGACGCACAGGGCCGGATCATTCCCGGTTCGGGCGGACAGATGAAATTTGTCGGCAAAAGCCCGCAGGAATGCCTGGATAAGCTCATGAGCACGAAGTACCAAAAGTACGTCGATCACGATGTGTCCTTTGAAGTGCCGTCCGATTATTACGATGGCATCAAGGAAGAAATCGCTGCGCGCACAGAGAATCTGGAACGGCAGTTAGACGCTGCTAAACGCCGTGGCAAGGACGACATAGCCGCGCAAAAACGCAAGCAGATCGAAAAGCTCAAAAAAATAAAGAACGGTCTGAAAAAATCGCGTGTATCCAACGACGAGGCCTTAGAGGCGCGGCAACACCCCAAGCTTTCGACGGCAAAGGAAATCAACCGCTTAAGCCACCAGACCGGCGTAGGAGCTGCAAAAAGTAGTGCCCTCATAGGCGGTGGCCTGAGCCTCGTGCAAAATGCCGTTGCCGTCATGGAGGGAAAGCTGGATGCAGACGAAGCCTTGGCAAACACGGCGGCGACAGCCGTCAAAGCCGGTGCTTCAGGCTACGCCATTGGCTACGGAACTACGGCGCTCATGGCGACTATGCGCAATTCCAGTACGGCCCTCATGCGGACTCTTAGCAATACCGGTCTGCCGGCTGCCGTCGTGAGCTCTGCCGTCCTTTCCGTGCAAGCCGTCTGCGATTGCCTAAGGGGCAAGATTTCTGCCGGCGATTGCTTGCAGCAAGTCGGGAAAAATACGCTCACTGTAACGTCTTCGATGGCCTACGCAACGGCCGGCCAGGCCTTGATTCCTATCCCTGTCGTCGGTGCCGTTGTTGGCGGCTTAGCCGGCTACGCCCTGACAGCAGGCTGCCTGGCCTCGCTCCTGGAAGCCCGTGAGTCAGCCCGTCTGGCCCATGAAGAACGCCTGCGCGTAGAAGCGGAATGCAATCAGGCGATTGCAGCCATTCGCAGCTACCGGGCTGAAATGAATCGCTATACTACCCTGTATTTTAGGCAGCAAAGGGACCTTTTTAACGCCAGCTTTGCACAAATGAAAAAGGCCCTCATGCTGGACGATGTCGATGGCTTTATTGATGGCGTCAACCATATCACCCGTGGCCTGGGCGGCGACGTGGAATTTAACACGTTAGACGAATTTGAAGCCCGTATGGACGATGATACGCCATTTAAATTATGAATTATTGAACAGAGGAGGTTATAACTATGCCGATACCCTTTATTTTAGGTGCCGTTGCAGCCGGAGCAGGACTCGTAGGTGCTAAAAAAGGCTACGAAGCCCATCAGAAAAATAAACAGGCTGGAGAAATGAACGACCGTGCCCAGCGTATGCTGGATAGGTCAAAGCGCCAGGCCAACAGGGCCCGGAAAAGCGCAAATGATGCCTTAGAAGCGCTGGGGAAAACGAAACTGAATACGATGCAAGGGCCACTTACCGATTTTGTGCGGGCCTTTGAACGGCTGCATCACATCGATTTGGATGACACACTGACGCCAGAGGATTTGCGCAACCTGAAGGGCTGCCGTGAAAGCCTGAGCGCCATGAAAGAACAGAGCAGTCTTGCCGGCGATATGGCCAGCGGCCTGGCGCAAGGTGCCGTTGCCGGCGGTCTCCTGGCATTAGGTGCCTATGGCGGTGCCATGACCTTTGGTGCAGCTTCGACCGGGGCAGCCATTGCCGGACTGAGTGGTGCTGCTGCTACCAATGCGACGCTGGCCTTCTTAGGCGGTGGCAGCCTCGCTGCCGGCGGACTGGGTATTGCCGGCGGTACGGCCATTCTCGGCGGCATCGTTGCCGGGCCGGCCTTGGCCATACTGGGCTTGACGATGGATTCTAAGGCCAACGAAAACTTGGAAACAGCCCGCAGCAATTTGGCCTATGCCCGTCAGATCAGAGAAGAACTGCATACGGTCCGGGATCTTTGTGAGGCCATTGAAAATATGGGTAACCTCTATAGCAATCTGCTGGGAAACTTGGGACAGCTCCTCTGTGCGGTCGTGCAAAACCTGCAGCAGCTGATCCGCCAAAGCGGTACGGATTTCCGCCGTTATACGCGGGAAGAAAAGACCGTCGTCGCCGAAGCTATGGCCGTAGCCAAGGCCGTTTCGACAGTAATTAATACACCCATCCTGACGAAAAATGGTGCTCTCAACGAAGGCTGCAAACGCATTGCCGACGATGCGCAAACCTTCCTGGCAGCACACTAAGGATGGAACTGAAATTTCCCTGCCTTGCCTGTGGCCTGTGCTGTCGTCGTGCCGGCACAGTACCCTACCTGGCAGACCAGGCAGCGGAAGACGGCGTCTGCTCCCATTTAGACAGGCAGACCCAGCGCTGTACCATTTATACCCGGCGCCCCCTTATCTGTAACGTAGCCGCCATGTACGATGCGTGTTTTAAAGAACACATTAGCGAACGCGAATACATCCGCGAAAACCTGCGCATCTGCCGGGACCTTATTGCCCAAAGCGGCACACCGGAACAACTGCGGCAGATTGTAGATCTCTTCAAGAAATACGAAACAACGTAGGAGGCAGCACGTATAAAAGACGGAAATGGGCAAGACTTCGCCGACAGGCTGTCTGCCTGTCAAAACGCAGGCTTTTTTGTTTTACGCCTTTTTGCAAATTATTTATACACACAAAAACCTCGTTCTGCTGTGGGAGAAGCAGGACGAGGTTTTGTTGTCATATGAGAGAAGGCTTATTTCAAAGCATCTTCGCCGGATTTCGGCAGGTTCGGCATTTCTGTGTTGAACCATTTCTTGTAGAGTTTCTGGAATTCGCCATTGGCTTTGAGTTTTTCCATAGCGGCGTTGACTTCGTTCATGAGTTCTTTGTTGTCTTTGTTGAAGGCGAAGGCAAGGTATTCCGATTTCGTACCGGGAATTTCGATTTCATTATATTTGTCTTTGCCGTCTTTCGTAAGGAAGTAGTCAGCAACCGGTTTATCCAGGATGGCTGCCGGCGAGCCGCCTACGGAGAGTTCCATAATGACTTCCGAGTTGTTATCAAACTGCTTCGTCTGCAGGCCGTTTTCTTCCGCATACTGGGCGCCTGTCGTGCCGATCTGTACGGCTACCTGTTTGCCAGCCAGGTCAGCCGCTGTTTTGATGCCGCTGTTTTTCGGCGTCAGGATGACCAGCTTTGATTCATAGAACGGTTCGGAGAAGTTGACTTTCTGAGCCCGGTCTTTGGTAACGGTCATACCGGCAGCAGCGATGTCCATATCGCCCTGCTGCAGCGTCGGGATGATACCCGAGAAGGCGATGTTGTTGATTTCCAGATCGCGGCCCATTTCTTTTGCTACAGCCCGGAGCAGGTCCATTTCAAAGCCCTGGTATTCTTTGGAATTGGCATCTTCCTTAAATTCGAAGGGAACGAAAGTAGCGTTCGTAGCAACGCGGAGCGGTTTCGATGCATCGGCTTTTTTATCGGCTTTATCGTTGCCACAGCCTGCCAGCAGAGATGCAGCGACGATACCTGTTAAGCAGACCGTGAGAATAGATTTCCATTTCATGATGAGTTCCTCCTTGAAGTGAATAAATAATTGATTCGATTTCTGTATTATACCATCTTTTTTAGAAATGTAAATAGTTTATGCAATAAAAAAGTATAAATTTAAAATATTTCTCTTTCGCATAAAAATGATCAAATAACGATGTTATCAAGTACTACACTGTGATTTATCAGAAATAATAGGGAGAGAGGAAATATGCATATTCTGTGAAGCCACTTTTGCATAAGTGCTGGAGCTGTCTCAATGTGCAAAATAGAAGAGATTGGGCTTTGTAAAGGGAAACATAATCTAAAATTATTGTACAGGCCTGGGCTATAATGATATAATACCGTATCTTAGTTTACCTTTTCTTATCGATAGGAGATGATCGTTTGGAACGTTCAACCGGCTGGATCAGTTTTCGTGGCCGCATGGACCGGAAAACATATACGCGAAAATTTCTATTAGCCTTTGCAGCAGGTATCTTCACGCTGGGAGCCGCTGTATTTCTCGTCGTGGCCTTTGGTGTATTATCCTTTAGTACGGCCATAGAAGAGAACTTCTACATCACTACGTTGGCAGACACGGCCATTGCCTGCTTGCTCTTTGCTGCAGTCAATGCAGCTGTTGCCCAACTTTCCCTGGGTGTCCGCCGCTTGCGCGACCTAGGCCGTTCGCCCTTTTGGGTTATTCCGGCAGGTGTACTTTTCTGCGTGCCATTGTTGTTTCTGTGCTTTATAGAAGGCACGGTGGCAACGGCAACAAAGGAAGAAAGACCCGTGCCCCGGACGGCACCGCCCCTTCACAACGGCTGGATTACCTTTACAGGCCGCATGGAACGGCACAAATATATACAAAAGCTCCTTTCCCTTACGATTGTGGGCCTGGCCCTGCAACTGGTCATCAATCAATTAGCGGATCCGGACGAATACCTCGCTCTAGGGTTTTTGACTGTAATCACCCTCCTGGCCTTGATCATCACCATCGCCACGCTTAGCCTCGTCGTGCGGCGCCTCCGTGACATCGATCGCTCGCCCTGGTGGGCTCTGACCGCCTTTCTGGGCCTTCCCTACGCGATTATCGCCATTGCCCTTTGCTTTAAGGAAAGCCGCTGGTAGAGGAGAAGCAGGAAATATCGGCCCTTATTTCTAAAGGAACAATGGGCTAGACTATAAATTTTTGACGCAAGAAGATAGATACTAGGAACCAAACAACCAGAACGAAATGCTGGAACACAACTGTTCTCAAGTTCTTGCCGGTCAGGAACGGCCCATGCAAGACGTATTTGCTGACCTCCTAAAAAGACTAATTAGTGACAAAACCCCCGGCCAGGATTAACCTGGAACGGGGGTTTTCGGCGTTAACGTTCCCACAATGCATGGTAGACTAGATCAACGCCATTATTCTTTTCAATGGGCTGATAGTTCAGACAGGCTGCTGCATGCTGGCTTTTTACCTGGCCGTTCGCATCGTAGACCGCTTCTCGTATGAATGCAAAACTCTTGGTATAATGATTGAATTTGAGGCGAGCTACTTGCGTCATGCCATTGTACATGGTCTTTGTCAGCACTGTGGCTTCGTAGTCGTTAGCCTTGACGGAATCGTTGTCCAAATATAAGGAAACGCCGTCAGAATTAGTAAGACAAACCCAGTTCGTAGCAAACACCGGCAGGCAATAAGTTGCCAAGGCCAGCATTACGACAAACAACTTTTTCTTCGTTTCTGAGACCTCCTTTCTCTGGTATGTTGCTTTCTCCCCTGCAGGAGCAGAAGGAAAATGTTGCTAAATATGTAAGAAATAACATAATACGGCCTTATTATAGCAGAGTGAATCAGGAAAAACTATAGGTGTTTTCAGTTTTTTTGCGATTTTGTGGAATAGGCTGATACGGCAGGAAAGTTCCCTGTAATTGAGACGTGATTGGCATTTACTGTTTTAAATGATTCGAAAGTAATCGGAGATATAAAAAGAATGCCCCCGGCCAATGAGAAGTTGGAACGGGGCATTCTTGAATAGAATTAGTAGGGCCAGATGGCGTAATAAATGAATTCGCCTATACTTCCAGGTACTATAGACTCATAATCTAAATAGGAAGAATGATAGCTGTCAATGACACTGCCATATGCATTATACTTAATATAGGAAATAGTGGCCGTTGTTTTATTACTACGGCGTATATCTAATTGCTCTATATCATATGTGCCAGAGGAATGTACGTATTTTACCCATACGATAGCTTCAGAATAGTTTTTTCGCACAGAAGAATTATCGATATACAGATTTGTTCCATCCGTTGCTTGGCCCAAATAATACCAGCTAGCCGCAAAGGACGGCATGCACCACGTGCAGAGAAGCATTAATAAGATAACTAATTTCTTTTTCATAGCCTAGCGCCTTCTTTCTTCCTTATTTCCCCCAGTTGCATAGACCTGCAGTGAAAATGTGAATGACTTACGGAGTAAAGTAGTATTTGTTTTTATTATAACAAATACACATGATAAAAACTACAAAATTTATGTATTCAATTTTGGATTGGGTGACTGTCAGTTATCTCCTACCACTTCGCTCGTCCGCCGGAGCGGTAATTTTCTTCTTCGTCGTAACTGTCATCCCAGTCTTGGTCCGCTTCGAGGGAGTCATTTTCACTTTGCAGGTCGCTGTTTTCGTCTTCCAGGTCTCTGATTTTCGATTTCAGTTCCTCATTTTCTTCCCGCAGGAATTCTACGTCCGGATCCTCGTTGTAGTAGACTACCTGCGGCGGCTGTCCGTTTTCATAGTCCTTTAGTTTTTGAGTAAGTGTGGAAATTTGTCCCTGTTGTTGCTGCAGAGCGTTGGTTAGGACCGCGTCGGCATTCCGTTGGCTGGCATTAACGGCTTCCTCAATTTGTTTCGGCACGACGAAGTGCTGATAATAGCCAAAGGCACAGGCTGCAATGACAGCGACGACGAGGGCTTCGCCGTGTTTTTCGAAAAATCCTGCCATCGTATTCACCTCCTTATACTGCCTGGTGTGATAGATTTGGGTCGATCCCTGATGCGGAGAGATAAGTGAAAATATATAATACAGACTTATTATAGCAAAAATAAATAGAGAAAACTATACGGCCTGAGAAAGCCTGACAGACGTCTGGAAACATGGTTGTACAAGTATATAATAGAAAACTCATAAAAGGACATACGTATGACCACAAGGATAGAAAAAAATATTTAGTATTACATTTTATTATATAACTATAACAATAGGCACTTGTTAATAAAATAAAAAAGACCAGGACGCGCAGGTTCTGGCCTTTCGGAAGTATATATTCTGTTAGTGAGAGCAGAGAAAAAACGATACGAGCCGGAATATGGCAAAGGCCCGCAACAGATCTGACAGTGGATCTGCTGCGGGCCTTTTGCCTACGCGTGTTAGGAGAGGCTTACGCCTGAATGTGGTACAGTGCCTTTGCCGTGTTGGCAAAGAAGTCCGGATCGTCGTTGAAATACTCCCGGACGATGCGGAGGTGTTCGTCGAACGTCGAGTACAAGGATACGACAGGATAGTTCGACGCATAGATGAGGCGGTTGGGAGCAAAGGTCTGCGTCAGGAAGTGGAGGAGGTCCTTGACGAAGGCCGTATCTGCCGTAGGGAACCCGGATACCTTGCAGTATACGTTTGGCAGAGAAGCCAAGTTGGCCATATCCCGCTTATATGCAGCCGTCATGGCCGTGGCGTTGCCACAATGGTTGATGACGATTGTAGCCTGGGGTACTGTTTTGGCTGCTTCGTACATGTCGTCTAATTCTTCTGTACGGTTGCAGCTTTCAAAGAGCAGCCCTGCATCGGCCAGGCGTTCCAGACCGGCGAGAAAGCTTTTTTCCAGGCAGCGTCCTTTCGGCGACGACGGTACATGGAGTGGTTCCCGTACGCCGGCGATGCCCAAGGGTACGCGCATGTGATCTGATAAGGTAGCCCGCATGACCTTGGCCAGCATTTTGGGCTCCTTCAGGCCGTAAATATATTCGTCTTCTTTCAGGCGGTCATCGCAATCTACTTCGATGTACACACCGCCCAAGAAGCGGACGTCTGCATGGGCCTCGTAGGCAGCGATGAGATCACTGGCGGCGTAGCTGTGGGCAATGGCCGGACAGTCTGCCAGCCAGGGCAGGTGCAGGACGTCCAGATTCCAAAGGTGGAAATGACTATCAATGATGGTAAGCATAGCAGAGTCTCCTTAGGATGCAATAGATTTCTTCTTCGTATCGGCCTGGCTGCCCTTAAAGCCATACCATGCGACGTAGAGGAAGCACGGGATGAGGAGCAGGTAACCTGCTGCCGTGTTGGCCATATCGGCGATGCGGCCCATGAAGAACGGCATAATAGCGCCACCGACAATGCTCATGATGATGATACTCGAAGCAGTCTTGACCAGATTCTGTGGCAGGTTGACAATGCTCAACGCGAAAATCGTCGGGAAGCTGATGGACATAAAGAAGAATACAGCAATGAGGAGGAATACGCTCGGGCTGCCCGTAACGACATTGAGGAGGACGACGAGGATGGCGTTGATGAAGGAATACGTACCGAGAATCTTGCCGGCACTGAATTTCTTCATGAGCGGCGTCGTGACGACACGGCCAATGAGGAAGGCTACGAGGGCAATGCTAAAGAAATAGGACGCGCGGCTGTCGCTCAGACCCTGCCAATGTTCGACGCTGTAATTGATAAAGAAGGCGCCGGCACCGACCTGGGCAGCAATGTAGAGGAACTGCGCCAAGGCACCGAGACGGAAATGCTTGTAGCTAAAGAGCTGGCTGTATGAGCCGTCCCCTTCAGCGGCATCTTCATCGCCGGAAACGTCAGACCCTTCAGGCAGCTTGTTGACGACGAAGAGAATGAGCATGACGAAGACGATAGCAGCAATACCGACGTATACCATTTGCACATTGTGCATGTTGCGGTCAATATCGGTACCGCTGGCAATAGACAGGAAGAGCATACCGCCGATAATCGGTCCCAGGAACTGGCCAATGCCGTTGGCACATTGGGCAATGTTCAGGCGGAAGGCTGCGTTCTTGTCGCTGCCCAGCTTGGTAATGTACGGGTTGGCGTTCGTTTCCAGGCTGGCCAGGCCGCAAGCGATGATAAAGAAGGCTACGAGGAAAATGTGGAAACTGTGGGCATTGCTCGCCGGAATAATCATGAGAGCGCCAATGGCGTAGAGCGCCAGGCCCATCATGATGCCGCCCTTATAGCCATATTTGCGGGCTACGAGAGAAGCCGGCGTAGCGAAGACGAAATAGCCGCCGAAATACGCTGCCTGCAAGAGGCCGGACGTGGCTTTCGTAATGCCGAGCTGATTCTGGAAATTCTTGTTCATGACGTCGATCAGGCCATAACTGAGACCCCAGAGGAGAAACAGGGCCGTGACCAGGACGAAGGCAATCTTAATACTTTTACTGCTGGCACTTGGCATAATGACTACCTCCTTACCCTACGTTAACGCACGGTCGAGGTGTACATAGCCGCCATCGACGAATACCCACTGGCCCGTCGTATGCGAAGCTTTTGGCGAGAGGAGGAAGACCGTAGCGTCACCGATTTCTTCGATCGATGTAAAGCGGTGTTTCAAAGGAATCTTGTCTGTAATGACCTGCTTACGCGCTTCCGGATCGTCGAAGGTCTTGATCCATTTGGCGTAGAGCGGTGTCCAGCATTCGCTGACGACGATGGCGTTGACGCGAATGTCATACTGCAAAAAAGCGGCAGCCCATTCCCGTGTCAGACCGAGGATTGCGCCTTTGGCAGCGGCGTAGGCACTGGTCTTGCCCTGACCTGTAAGGGCCGTTTTGGAGGAAATGTTGAGAATAGCGCCCTTGCTTTTAATGAGGTAGGGAAGGGCTGCCCGGACGAGTTCATAGTAATGAGTTAAATTGCCGTGGAGGCTGGTTTCAAATTCCTGCCAGGTCGTGTCTTCAATGGCTTTATTATCATTACAGCCGGCGTTGTTGACGACGCCAAAGATACTACCGCGCCGTTTGGCTACATCGTCGACAATCGGTTTGATTTCATCTGTATTGTTCAAATCGATGAGATGGAATTCGTAATCAGCACCCATGGCATCCAATTCTTTTTTGAATTCCGGTTTGTCCGAACGTGTTAAGATAACCGGAACAGCACCTTCTTTGACGAGAGAAACGACGATACCACTGCCGATGCCGGCGCCACCGCCGGAGACGAGTACTACTTTACCTTTTAACTGCAAATCCATAATACGACCACCCTTTCTTAACTATGCGAATGTAGTATAGTTCGATTGCTTACGTTGAGAATCATGCATGATTAAGATTTTAAGTATCTCTTTTGCTCATACACATAGTATAGCATTAGGGTTTTGCATTTTCTTGTGGTATACTATCCATAAATATAATTATTTTAATATTAAGAATTACTTATGCCTTAAAAATGTACTTATTTTACGATTTTTTGTAACAATATTATGATGAAAGGAGAAATGCATCCTTATGGAACACGAAAGCTATCACGAAATTATGCAGCGCGGCCGCTTTGACTTTCCTATTGGTTTCTACCATGTGGAGAAATATCACCCCCGCTTCAACATGCCCTATCATTGGCACATGGAATATGAACTCATCCATATCCTCCGCGGCGGCTTTACCATTTCCCTCAACGATGAGACAATCCATATGGTACCGGGCGATATTGTCTTCGTCAGTGACGGCATCGTTCATGGCGGCGTCGTCGACTCTGATGACACCGTATACGAATGCCTCGTCTTTGATCCGCAAAAACTCCTTCTGCCGGCTAACTACCACGCAGCGAATCTGGATCAGATCTTTTCCCATACCCTGCGCGTCCGCAACCATTTCACTCCGGACGATCAGAAGCTGTCTGCTGTCATTCCGGCTCTTTTTAACCAGTTTCAGCAGCACCAGCCCGGCTATGAACTTATCGTCACAGGCCTTCTCTATACGGTGTTTGGCCTCATTATCCAGGAAAAGCAATATACGACCGTTGCCGTAGAGCCTGTAGAAAGCAGCTTTGCCCAGTTGCAGAAACTGAAAAATGCCTTCCGCCTTATCGATGAAAAATACAGCACGGCCCTTACCCTGGCGGACCTATCCAATGCAGCGGGCCTGTCGCCCAATTACTTCTGCAAGGTCTTCCAAAACCTGACGAAATTTACACCCATTGAATATTTGAACCGCTTCCGTATCGACCAGGCCTGCGTGAAGCTCGCCTATACAGACGCATCCATTACGGATATTGCCTATGCCTGTGGCTTTAACAATTTAAGCTATTTCATCAAGACCTTTCGCCGGCAAAAGGGAATTTCGCCAGGCAAATTCCGCCAGAAGAATCGGGAGTGAAGCCGGATCCAGGCGTGCCGTGACGCGAAAAGATAGATTCTGTGCAAAAAAAGAACCTCTAATAATTTATATTGCAGAAAGAGTATAAGCAGGATATACTTTAAACTAGAACAGAAGTGGTGTAGGCACGACAGCGTTCCTTTGCAATTGCCTTGTTTTCCCGTGTGAAGCGTATTAGGTCAAGGAATACGGAAAACAGTTGACTATTAGCTGAAATAATCAAAAAGGAACGCATGACGTGAATATCCCCTTTCCCTGTAGGACCCGCGTACGGTGCAGCCGTATCTTGTTTTTATATACTATAATATGTTGCCTGTAGCGGAGCAGTTAGACGAATAAGAAACGAAGGAGACTAACGGAAATGGCAAAATTTTGTAGAAAATGTGGCAGACCCTTAGAGCCAGGCGTAAAATTCTGCACGTCCTGTGGTGCCCCGGTCAATACGGAAGCAGCCCCGCAGGAAGCACCGGTCACTCCTCCGGCATCGGTCTATGAAAATGAACCTCACGCAGGACAGACCGTGCCGCCGCAGGCTGAAAATCCGTATAATGCAGCGCAGGAACCGCCTAAACAGTCTGGCGGTTTCGACAAACGCCCCCTCATTGGCGGCCTCATTGCTGCTTTGCTCATCGCCATTGGCGGTGGCGTCTACTATCATTACGACCAGCAACAGCAGACCATTCAGCAGCTGCAGCAAAAACAGGCCGAAACCGAAGCGGCTGCCAAGGCCCAGCAGGAAGAAGCGGCAAAAGCAGCGCAGGCACAGAAAGACAAAGAAAATGCAGCCAATGCAGCGGCGACGGCAAAATACATCAAAAAGGCGTTGAGCCAAATGAAAGAGATTGAAGACGGAATGTCGAGTATGGCTGGCCTGATTAATTCCGGTAATGCTACAATGGGACAGGTCATGTACAGACATAATGATATTTTAAGGCATATTGACAATACAAGAGAACTCTTGGCCAATATGCCCCAGCCTAAGGATCAAAAGGTGGTCGACCAGGTCAACGAGCTCCTGCGGTTGGAAGTGGCGCGGACCGATTGCATGCTCAATGGGGCGCGGGGTGATAGGTCTCAGTTTTCCCGTGGCAATGACCTCTACGATGACTATCAAACGAAATATTATGATCTGACACAGCAATACCATATAACGCTATGAGCCGGCCTCTCATAAAAAGGCTTTGTCTGGCAGGCTTGTTACTCGCAGGTCTGGGCGCGTTGTTTTTCCTGGGCTGGAGCAGAGACGATGTGCCGGCAGCGGTACCACCACCGGAACTGGCTGAAACCGGTACGTCTGATAAAACGGCTGATGCGGTACAGACGGCAGAAAAGGAGCACGTACAAACGACGTGGCATGCGCAACTGGAAGAAAAACTGCCGGGCCTGTTAGGCCGGGAGCACGAAAAGTACGCGGTTTTTGCCTTTTACCCTGACCGCGACAGCCAGCCTTTTAGTTATCAGTCCCGTCCTATGCGCTCGGCCAGTATGATCAAGGTGTTCATTCTGGAAAAGGCCATGTCTGATGTAGAGCACCAGACCTTGTCCCTCGATGAAACGCTGACCCTGCACGGCTCCGATAAGGTCGGCGGCGCCGGCGTCCTCGGCGGCTGGCCTGATGGTTCAGCCATTCCCGTGCGCCAAGTGCTGACCCTTATGATTACCGAAAGCGACAATACGGCGACGAATCTCATGATCGACCGCCTGGGCATGGATGCTATTAATACATATATAGGCGATCACGGCTATGGCGATACCCGGTTGGCCCGAAAGATGATGGATACAGAAGCTATGCAAGCCGGCCGGGAAAATATGACCTCCGTCAATGATCTGGGGCTCTACTTTACGCGCCTTTGGCGGCAAGAAGATATGTCACCGGCGTCGCGGGCCTTTATGCTGGACTGCCTCTTTGGCCAGACCGATACAGAATGCTTCCCCGCAGCCTTTCCTGAGGCGCGCATTGCTCATAAAACAGGTGAACTAGATGGTCTGTATGACGACGGCGGTATCATCCTGCGACACGACGAACCACTCATCCTTTGCATCATGGACGACGACATATTCAGCCGCTACTTAACCATCCGGACCATGAAAGAGGTAGCCAAAACTATTGGCGCTATGTATGCGCAATAAGAAGATATATAATTTGTCACTGGCCCGCTGTCTCTGAGATGGCGGGCCTTGTGGTTATCAATCCAGCCTCCCATTTGAAACGTGCCAAAAAAGGAAAGTACAGACATGAAACCGTGTCCAGCGCGCAAGCTTGTCACTTTTTGTTGCTTTCGTATGCATATCCCGTATAAGAAAAGACAATTCCTTTTCGCACTCTGCCTTGACGAGTGCTAGATTCGGTGCTAACATATATGTATCAGCTATTGCGGACGTGCGAAAGAATGAATAAGCAAGAAGTGCAAGTTCTATTTTTTTGTGTCTTTTTACTGTGTGTCAGTTTGCTTGCTATTGTCTTTTTTTTGTTTTAAAAGTTCTTCAAAAAAGTGCTTGACAGAGAAGAGAGCAAATGATATACTTCAATAGCTGTCAGGTGAGGGCAAACAAAAAGCCCTAAATGTATTGCGCCGAGTGGACAAATGAGT